>JAFZDQ010000011.1 GCA_017561085.1 Lachnospiraceae bacterium | reverse complement strand
TGCTGTAGGTTCCTCTGTAGCTTCTGCTGTGGGTTCCTCTGTAGCTTCTGCTGTGGGTTCCTCTGTAGCTTCTGCTGTGGGTTCCTCTGTAGCTTCTGCTGTGGGTTCCTCTGTAGCTTCTGCTGTAGGTTCCTCTGTTGCTTCAGTTGTAGGAACTTCTGTTGCTTCAGTTGTAGGAGCTTCTGTTGCTTCAGTTGTAGGAACTTCTGATGCATCAGGCTCGGTTGTGGGATCTGTATTTTCAGTTCCCCCTTCTTCGGTCACAATAGTGTTGTCAACTTCAGCTGCGTTTACTGTAATTGTTGCTACAGAAAGGTTGCTGATTACTAACACTACTGCTAAAAGTCCTGTTAGAATTCTTTTTAACTTTCTCATTTCTAACCCCCGTTTAATAATATTTTTTTGTAAATCTGGAAACGACCCTCACCGTCTCCGTTTACAACCCTTGTTTTTTCAAAATCTTACTCCCTCGATTTTGAATATAGGCATAAACAGCCCTGAAATTGATTATATATGATTTTGTACAAAATGGCAAGATAAACAATCCACATTTTGTATAAAAAACATATGTTATTACTTAAATATACCGTTTTTACTTACACGTTTTCGTACTTATTACCAATTATCTCTTTTTTACTCTCATGTATTTTATACACTTTTTACTACATTCCGCATAATTAATTTATTACACACAACAAACAAAGCCATCTCATCATTTCAGAGTAAATTTTTGACATATTTACCATAATTCAACTTATTTAACACAAACATTTTACGCATTGACTGATATCGTTTTCATTTGACAAAATTACATCTTTATCATAAAATACCCATTACTTCTATATTTATCATCTGATTTACTAACATTTCAACTTCCCATATTCCCCAATAATTCATTTTTCAAAGAGCGAGGTGATAGCTATTCTATTTCATAATTTGCAACGCAGGAAACTGCTATTGGAAAAATCCATTCAAAAACTACAGAAAAAAATGTCTGCATATCCTAGCGGACATCTTATCATTTCAAAATCCGGTCCTTATTCTAAATGGTTTAAAAGCGATGGCAAAGTCTCTACCTATATCCCCAAAAAAGAAATAAAATGTGCCATACAACTGGCCAACAAAAAATTTGATGCTTATTTGCTTGAAGATTACACAAGGGAACTCTCACTCATCAATGCATTCCTCCCCAAGTACCAAGCACTCCCCCACAAAGCAGAACAATTACTACAAGACAAAGCCTTTCAAAGTCTTCTTTCCTTTCATCCTTCTGACATGTCAAACACTTGCAGGCAGTGGATTGCGGAAGAATATGAAAAAAATCCCAATCATCCTGAGCAATTGCAACACAAATGCTTCTCCGGAGAATATGTCCGTTCCAAATCAGAAGTAATCATCGCAAACACACTATTTACCAATCAAATCCCCTATCGCTATGAATGTCTTTTATCTTTGGATGGCATTTCCTTTTATCCTGATTTTACCATCTTTAATCCTTCAACCAACCAAATTATCTACTGGGAACATTTTGGAATGATGGAAATTCCCTCATACAGCGAAAAAGCATTTAACAAGCTCAAACACTTTAGTCGCCACGAAATTATTCCGGGAATCAATCTGATTACCACTTACGAAACCTCTCAACACCCTATAGATTCCGACCAAATTCTTCAACTGGTTTCCCTATATTTTAATCTTTAAGTTTTAAGCTTCATGGTCATTTTTCTTTTCATTTTACTTGTTTTTAGGCACTAGCGCCAGTTTTTCACCCCCAATGCCTAATTTCACTGCTTTTTTCCTGCTTTTTAGGCACTGGCGATACTTTTTCACTCCCAATGCCTAATTTCGCTGCTTTTTTCCTGTTTTTTAGGCAATAGCATCACTTTTTCGCTCCCAATGCCTAATTCCACTTCTTTTTCCTTGTTTTTTAGGCAGTAGCATCACTTTTTCGCTCCCAATGCCTAATTTCACTTCTTTTTTCCTGGTTTTTAGGCAATGGCACCATTTTTTCGACTCTATTGCCTAATTCCACCACTTTTTCCTGTAAAGCAGAAAAGCAACCAATTCCTTGGTTGCTTTTCTTATGAAAATAATTCAATTTCTCTTATACAGGATATGCTCCGTTCTTGGTGTCTGCCTGGGTCATATCAACCTTTTCCTGCTGAGCCTGACGATATTTGAAGAAGTCAGTTGCTACCTGAGGGAATAATGCGTAGGATAATACGTCTTCATCCTGCTGCTTCCATTCTCTCATTTCTGCTTCTAACTTATCCATTTCGTTTTCGATAAGGTCTGCGGGACGGCAGGTAATTCTTTCTTCACCGGGGATAACCTTGTCAATAACTTCCTGATTCATAGG
The DNA here is from genome assembly GCA_017561085.1 of Lachnospiraceae bacterium. Classification (GTDB taxonomy): domain Bacteria; phylum Bacillota; class Clostridia; order Lachnospirales; family Lachnospiraceae; genus Suilimivivens. The sequence goes on along the minus strand of JAFZDQ010000011.1, from coordinate 11,030 downwards.
CTTAACTGTCTGGCCGTATTCACCACGGAGAACTGCTTTGGTTTCCTTAGTTGCCATCTTATATCTTTCACCCATAAGTACGTTAAATACAGCCTGTGTACCTACGATCTGGGATGAAGGTGTTACTAACGGGGGTTCACCTAAGTCCTTACGAACTTCAGGGATTTCTCTAAGCACATCATAGTACTTATCTTCTGCGTTCTGTTCCTTAAGCTGGCTAACCATGTTGGAAAGCATACCGCCGGGAACCTGATATAACAGAGTCTTGATATCAACGCCCATTACCTTAGGATTAAGAAGACCGCTTGCAAGACATTCGTCTCTGTAAGGTCTGAAGTAATCAGCGATTTCAGCTAATACGTTCTGGTCATAACCGGTATCATATTCGGTACCCTTGAAGGTTTCAACCATAACTTCTGTAGCGGGCTGGGATGTACCGAGTGCGAAAGGAGAAATTGCACAGTCGATAACGTCAACACCTGCTTCTACTGCTTTAAGGTATGTCATACTAGCTACACCGGAGGTATAGTGTGTATGTAACTGGATAGGAAGTGCTGTAGCTTCTTTCATTGCTTTCACAAGTTCAGCTGCCTTGTAAGGAACAAGGAGACCTGCCATATCCTTGATACAGATGGAATCTGCACCCATTTCTTCAATCTTCTTAGCCATGTTTACCCAATATTCAAGAGTATAAGCATCGCCAAGTGTATAGGAAAGAGCAATCTGAGCATGACCTCTTCCTTCTCTAGCCTTAATCTTGTTGGTAGCATCAACTGTTGCCTGTAAGTTTCTAAGGTCATTTAAACAGTCGAAGATACGGATGATATCAATACCGTTTGCTACAGATTTTTCTACGAAGTTTTCAACTACGTCGTCAGCATAAGGTCTGTAACCTAAGATATTCTGACCTCTGAAAAGCATCTGTAATTTTGTATTTTTGAAACCATCTCTGATTTTTCTAAGTCTCTCCCAGGGATCTTCTTTTAAGAAACGAAGGGAAGCATCGAATGTAGCACCACCCCAGCATTCTACTGCGTGGTAGCCAACTTTATCCATTTTATCAATAATGGGAAGCATCATGTCGGTAGGCATTCTTGTTGCAATCAGGGACTGATGTGCGTCACGAAGAACGGTTTCCATAATGCCAACCGGTTTTTTAACCTGTTCTGCCATAAAATTTTTCCTCCTAAAATTTTTGTTTAGAATACTCCAAATACAGCCATGAATGTACCGGCAGCAACTGCTGTACCGATAACACCTGCTACGTTAGGTCCCATAGCATGCATCAGCAGGAAGTTTGTAGGATCTGCTTCTGCACCAACCTTCTGGGAAACTCTCGCTGCCATAGGAACCGCAGATACACCTGCAGAACCGATAAGCGGGTTAACCTTACCCTTGGTTGCGATACACATTAATTTACCGAACAGGATACCTGCTGCAGTACCGAATGCGAATGCAATCAGACCAAGAGCTACGATTTTTAATGTACTCAGATTCAGGAACGCTTCAGCACTTGTGGTAGCACCTACGGATGTGCCAAGAAGGATAACTACGATGTACATAAGTGCGTTGGAAGCTGTTTCTGTCAGCTGTCTTACAACGCCTGATTCTCTGAATAAGTTACCTAACATCAGCATACCAACAAGGGGAGCTGTGGTAGGAAGAATTAAGCTTACTACGATGGTAACAATGATAGGGAAAAGGATTTTTTCAAGTTTGGATACAGGACGAAGCTGACCCATTTTGATTTTTCTTTCCTTTTCAGTTGTTAACAGTTTCATAATCGGGGGCTGGATAATGGGTACCAGTGACATATAAGAATATGCTGCTACCGCGATAGGTCCAAGGAGTGCGGTCTGTCCCAGTTTACCTGCAAGGAAAATGGAAGTAGGGCCGTCTGCACCACCGATGATGGAGATTGCTGCTGCTGCTTTATCATTAAAGCCAAGTGCAATTGCTCCGAAGTATGCTGCGAAAATACCAAACTGTGCTGCAGCACCAAGTAAGAAGCTCTTAGGGTTAGCAATCAAGGGACCGAAGTCGGTCATCGCACCTACACCCATGAAAATCAGGGAAGGCATGATTGCCCATTCGTCTAAGAGATAAAAATAATACAGTAAGCCGCCTACACCATTGGGTGAATCATGTGTACTCATCATGATGTCAGGATAAATGTTTACAAGCAGCATACCAAATGCGATAGGCAAAAGCAAAAGGGGTTCGAATTCTTTTGCAATCGCAAGATAAAGGAACACACAGGCAACTACAATCATCAGATAGTTTCCCCAGGTTAAGTTGAAGAACGCTGTCTGATGGATTAAGTTGTCCAGTGTTGTTACGATATAATCCATTTGTTTTACCTCCTGTTGTTTTCAAAAGTCTGCCGGCAAAAACTACCGGTTCTTTACACCGTATTAGTTCAGAGTTGCCAGTACAGCACCTGCTTCAACAGGATCACCAACAGCTACATCGATACTTGCAACAGTACCATCTTCGGGTGCAACAACGGGGATTTCCATCTTCATAGCTTCAAGAATAACTACGGCATCACCCTTCTTAACAGCCTGGCCAACCTTAGCTTCAATCTTGAAGATCTTACCAGCTGCACCAGCTTCTACCTTAACACCACCTGCTGCGCCTGCTGCTGCCTTAGGAGCTGCTGCGGGAGCTGCTTTAGGAGCTGCTACGGGAGCTGCCTTGGGAGCTACGGGAGCTGCTGCTACGGGAGCGCCTGTGCTTGCGCCTTCTTCTACTACTACATCATATACGTTTCCATTAACGGTAATTGTATAATTCTTCATTACTATTTCCTCCTGTAAATACTGTTTACTTTGTTTATGCGCGTTTTCTGCGCTTAATGCTTCTAACTACAAATCCGTCTGTGGATGCGGCACCCTCGCTTGCAGCAATCGCTGCAGCAATAACAGCAACCAGTTCAAGATCATCTGCTAATTCTTCTTTTTCAATAATCTGTGCAATTGTATTATCAACTGCATCTGCTTTAACGTCAGCTTTCTTTGCTTTTTCTTCTTTCATCTTCTGGAACTTGGAAATCAGTCCGAAAGAAGAAATGATAATACTGATTAAAATCAGAACCACAAATACGGTACCCATACCAAGCAGAGTATTTAACGCTGCTTTTTCCATACTCTCACCGAAAGTATACATTACGTTGGTGGTAATGCTGGTAGGCTTCTGGTCTTCATAAATGATTTCCACATTTGCCTCTCTCTTATCACCTTTAATCTGTGCGGTAATGATACCTTCCTGTGCATAAGTCATACCCTGGTACTCTTTTACAGTCATGGTATTGCTGACAATATCAGTCAATTCAACATAACTACCCATATCAGCAGAAGCTTTTGACCAGCTTTCGAAAGCCTTTTCGAATACTAAGCCGTCAAGTCCGCTCTGTTCAGCCGCCATAATATAATCTTCTTCACCACCGGCTGCAACAACCTGGTCAATCACTGAAATGATTTCAGTTGCCATTGCATAGGCATCTGTTTCAACCATCAGGTTATCTGCTTCTTCTGTCTGCTGGCCACATGCAGTAAGACCCGCCATACAGGTAATCATACCTAATACTAATAACAATTTTTTCATATTAAGTATCATCCTTTCTATACTGTGCCGTGTTTTTTAGCCGGACGGTCTTCCCTCTTAGTGAACAGCATTTCGAAAGCACCGATTACATACTTTCTTGTGTCAACAGGTTCAACAATCTGGTCTACATATCCTCTCTTAGCTGCACCAACAGCGCTTGTCTGGAGTGCTGCATATTCTTTTGCACATGCATCAATTGCATCTGCGCCCTGTCCGTCACAGATGATCTTAGCTGCTAATTTCGCATCCATAGTACCAATCTGTGCTGTAGGCCAAGCGATAGTGATATCAGCGCCGATTGCTTTGGAGTTCATGGTAACATATGCGCTACCGTAAGCCTGACCGATAATCACGTTTACTTTGGGAACGGTTGCATTTGCGAATGCGTATGTAAGCTTCGCTGCTGCTTTCGCAATCTTCTTTTCGTTGCACTTATCTGCCTTGAAGCCCTTAACGTTGGTTAAGGAAAGTACAGGAATACCGAAAGCATCACAGAAGTTTACGAAATCTGCTGCTTTGTCACAGCCTGCTGCAGATAATACAGCGTCAAATTTCTCTGCTACTGTACCTTCTTCATCGTATACTTCAGTACGGTTTGCTACTGCACCAACAGTAACACCGTTTAATTTGATAAAGCCTGTAACCATATCTTTTGCATAGTCACGCTTTACTTCAAATACGATACCGTTATCAGCAATCTGGGAAAGTGCGATGGATGTATCACCAACACAGTTTTCAATTGCTGCGCAAGCTCTGTTTAAATCATCTTCACATTCATCATAAGACATATCGTCTTCGTTGTTTGCGGGAAGCATGGAAACCAGTGCTCTGATTTCTGCCATAATGGTTGCTTCGTCTGCAACTACATCAACGATACCTGCTTCCTTGCTCTGGAATGCAGCTGCGGATGTATCACACTTGCTGATTTCGTTTCCGTCTAATGCATTGGGTGCATTTACGAATAATTTAGCTTTAGCAGCTTCCATAAAGGTAAAGTCTGTTAAAGTAGGAATTAAAGCAAGACCGCCGCCGCAGCTTCCGAAGATTGCTGTAATCTGAGGAATTACGCCTGATGCAGTTGCCTGCTTTAAGTAGATTTCACCAAATCCGTTTAAAGCATCTGCTGCTTCCTGTAATCTAAGTCCGGCAGAATCGATAAGTCCGATAACAGGTGCGCCTGTCTTCAGTGCCAGATCATAGAGGTTCGCAATCTTCTTTGCATGCATTTCACCAACGGAACCGTTTAATACGGAAGCGTCCTGGCTGTAAACATACACAAGATTGCCATCAATTACTCCGTAGCCGGTTACAACACCGTCAGAAGGAGTTTCTGTCTGTTTCAGATTAAAATCAGTGCTTCTTGCTGTAACCAGCGCACCAATTTCAACGAAACTGTTTTCATCGAGTAAAGCTGCAATTCTTTGACTCGCCTGTGAAGTAGTACTCATGTTTTGCCCTCCATTTTATATTAAAAAAATAATAACTTTTTTCGCAGGGGCATAGTATCCCCGTAAATGCGTCCTTAGAAGTATAACACAAAAGCCGGCTTTCGCAAAGTGGAAATTGCAAATTTTACACATTTTTTACACCAATCGAAATAAGCCGGCATAGTTACCGACTTACTTTCCTCTCAAACTTCCAATCCGTACATAAAAAGAATCTGTTTTAAGCACCACTTCCAATCAATTTTCTCATATTCTTCCGTTATAATAAGTTCCTCCTCTATGTAAACCTTCCCGTCCACCAGATACCGCACCACCCCTACTTTGGTTCCGGCCGCTATCGGCGCTTCAAGGCTTTCTTCCAATTCTTTCACAACTTCAATTTTTTCTCCTGCACGAAGGAGGATGCTTTCCGGCTTCTTGCCGGTATATTTTCTGACTGAAACCGGCGCATATACTTCTTCTCCAATCTTCCTGCTCTTTGCATCCTTTATGTATAAAGGGGCGATTTCCTCTTCCCTCACGGAAACATCCGAAAAGAGCGCCTTTTCATAGCTGGAAAGTCCATATTCCATTAAGGTTTTCATATCCGTCCATTTATAGCTTTTGTTATTTGGCCAGCCGCAGGCTAACAGCACGGCAATATAGGTTTTCCCATCCCGGTTTACGGCCCCCACATAACAATAACCGGCCTCATTGGTAAAGCCTGTTTTTCCGGAAAGCGCCCCATCCATCATGGTAAGGAAAGCATTATGATTGGCGCAATAAAACTGCCTTCCGTTCTCCGTAAAACCGTCACCGTTTTGTTTATACGCACCAAAGCGGTATTCCGGCGTCCTTGTGATTTCCAAAAAGGCATCTTTTTCAGGAGATTCCTTAATGCAATAGGCCATTATCCGCGCCAAATCCACGGCCGTAGTGGCATGACATTTGCTTTCTCCGTTTTCCGTCACACACGCAGCATCCAGTCCGTTGGGTGTAATAAAAAAACTGTCCTCACACCCCAACACAGCCGCCTTTTCATTCATCAGCTCCGCAAATTCTTCTACACTTCCTGCCACATGCTCGGCAATTACAACGGCGGCATCATTGTGGGACTCCAGCATCAAAGAATAAAGCAGGTCCTTTACCTTATAATATTCACCGCTTTGTACCCCAAGCTTTACCTTGGGCATCCCCTGGGCATAGGAAGAGACCTGCGCATAAGATTCCAAATCCGCATGCTCCAGAGCCAAAATACAGGTAAGTATCTTGGTGGTACTTGCCATAGGCATTACTTGCCGGGCATTCTTTTCATATAAAATACGCCCGGAATCGGCATCTGTAAGCACTGCCGAACGGGCGTATAACATAAGTTCCTCTTTGGTTTTTTCTTCGGCAGATACATGAAGCACACTGCCGAAAAATAAATAAATCATTACAATAACTGCTATCCGTTTACGCAACCTTAGTCTCATATTCTTTTATTTCTTTTTCTTTCAATATATGAAACCGGTTGCCGAAATATCCTTTTCATCGCGAAAACAATCCGGCATGTCAAACATCCAATTAAACATCCAACGCCACTTCCGCCTCGGCCTGCTCTTTAAACTCCTCAATCTGTACCGCAGAAAGCTCAGGAAGTTCCTCTAAGGATTTCACGCCAAAGCTGCGCAAAAATTCCTCCGTGGTACCGAACAAAAGGGGACGGCCCGGCGCATCTAATCTGCCCACTTCCGCAATCAGTCCAAACTCAATCAGACGGTTTACCGCATGGTCACAGCTTACCCCTCTGATTTTTTCAATTTCCAGTCTGGTAATGGGCTGTTTATAAGCCACGATGGACAAGGTCTCTAACAGCGTATCCGTAAGTACATATTTCCTGGGTGTCTTGGCAATTTTGATGAGATATTCATACATATCTGCCCTGGTACACATTTGGAAAGAATCCTCTAACTCAATCAGGGAAATACCGCCCTGTCTCTGCTCATACTCTTCCTTCATTTCAAGCAAAATTGCTTTGGTTGTTTTTTTATCTTCTTCAATAACGGCGGAAAGCCTGTCCACCTCCACGGATTCTCCCATGGTAAATAAAATGGACTCAAGGACCGCTTTTGCTTTTTCTCTTTCCAAACCGATTCCTCCTTAAATGGTTACAATACTATCAATGGCACTTCCTTCTACATTGGAAGTGATGATGATATCGTCAAATGTATTTTCCTGTACAATGGTCACCTTCCCCACCTTCATCATTTCCAGTACAACCAGGAAGGTTACAATCAGCTCCATCTTGCTGCCCTGTTTCTCAAGCAGTTTCCGGAAGCTGAAGGTTTTGTGGGTATGGATATACTCTTCGATATGAAGTGCCTTTGCTTCAATATCGACTTCATCCTTTTCAATCTTACCAAAAGAGCTTCTTACCGGGTCAATTTTGTCCTCCTGGCGCTTCATAACGGACTTAAAAAGCTCCTGCAGCTTGCCCAGATTGGCATCCCCGATTAAGGTTTCCATATCGATGGGTGCCTTGTACTCTTCGATTTCCTTGGGAAGGGTTTTGCCTTTGTACATGGTTCTTCCGGCATCCACCTGTCTGTCCTTTAATTCGTAGGACATGTATTTGTACATCTTGTACTCCAAGAGGCGCTGTACCAGTTCTGCCCTGGGGTCTTCTTCCTCGCCGTCTTCGTTTACTTCCTTGGGAAGCAGCATCCTGCATTTGATATCAAGAAGTGTTGCCGCCATTACCAAAAACTCACTCATAATGTTCATATCTTCGGTCTGCATCTGCTTAATATAATCCAGGTACTGGGCTGTAATTTCCACGATGGGAATATCATAAATATCTATTTTATTCTTTTCAATCAGATGTAAAAGCAAATCCAAAGGGCCTTCAAAGGCCTCTAACTTAACCGGTATTGCCATGGTTTCATCCTTTCTTACTTACAAATAGCAATGGTTGCGCTGGTACCCAGTCTGCTTGCGCCTGCTTCCACCATTTTCTCTGCCGTCTCACGGTCCCTGATGCCGCCGGAAGCCTTCACACCAAGCTCTTTTCCGACAGTTTTTCTCATAAGGGCAACATCCTTGGCCGTAGCTCCTCCGGTAGAAAATCCGGTAGAAGTTTTCACAAAGTCAGCGCCTGCTTCTTTGGAAAGTTCACAGGCCTTTACCTTTTCATCATCTGTCAAAAGACAGGTCTCGATAATCACCTTCAAAAGGGCATCTCCGCAGGCTTCTTTCACTGCTTTGATATCTTCAAAAACCACGTCATAATCCGCATCCTTTAATGCACCCACATTGATTACCATATCGATTTCATGGGCACCGTCTGCTACTGCAAGTTTCGTTTCCGCCACCTTCGCGGCAGTGCTCATCTGTCCTAAAGGAAAGCCGATTACGGTACAAACCTTTACATCACTTCCTGCAAGTTCCTTCGCCACGAAAGGTGTATAATAACTGTTGACACAAACGCTCATAAAATCATATTCCAGCGCTTCCTTACAAATGCGGATCACATCTTCTTTACGGGCATCTGCTTTTAAAATTGTATGGTCAAATAATTTGGTATTCATCTGTGTATCTCCCTTTTCTTCATGCAATAAAACATTTTAACATGCGGTATTTTTTCAGTCAACACCGGATAGCGGCGGATTTGCCTCCTAAAAAGGCCGCCATCTATTTACCCGGTTCCAAATGCAAAAGCACCAGCTCTCCGGGATTAAAAATCCGGATTGGCAGGGTGTGCCCCCCAAGTCCCCTCCCCAGAATCATGGTTTTGTCCTGATGGGTAAACCTGCCCCCGTCATACTTCGGGAAAAGCTGTAACCGGGGATTGATAAATCCGCCTACTATGGGCAGAACCATTAGGCCTCCATGCACATGACCGGAAACGGTAAGGTCCGCTCCCCACTTGGCATAGGCCTCAAAATAGTCCGGATTGTGGGCAATCAGCAAATTGAATTTGGTCTCATCCGGCCGGCCCAAAAGACAGGTCATGTGGTCCTCTTCCATCTCGGGACAGGTCCCTTTTTTGTAATAAGGTCTTTCGATTTCCAGGCCGTAAACCGTAAGGTTTTCATCAGGCAGGGTCACCGATTCATTCACCAAAATCACACCGCCGCTTTCCTTCACCCCACGCGTATACTTCTCATAAAGCGGTCCGTAAATTTCAGGGGCAAGCTTCGTCTTATGCTCATGGTTTCCGTTGGCACTATAAAGCGGGTAGTTTTTTGCCAGCTCTGATACAAAGGAAATCACTTCACTGTTATCCTTATCTTTACAGGCGGTGTACATATCCCCTGCCAACAAAATCATGTCAGGGCCTATTTTATCTATGGCAGTTTTCAATTTTTGGTTTTGTTCTCCGAAGGATTTCCCATGTAAATCCGACAAAACCAAAACCTTTCTGTATGCAGTTAATTTATTCGATTTGACGGTATATTCCTTTATCACAAAGCGATGCGTGTCAACTACCATTACACAAAGGAAAAAGAAACCAATCAAAAGTACGGTTATCAGAAATACTGTCACGGCAAATTCCTTTCTTTTTATCCTTCGGACCAAATGTCCGTCTGCATTATTATATCATATCCTAACCCAAACTACAAAAAACTTTAAAAACTTTTCCCAGATAATCAAAGTATCCCGCTTTTTCCACATTCTCATCAGAAACAATGGAAACGCTGCCGATTCTTTTATCATTCAGCAAATAAACAGCTTCACCCACTGCTTCTCCCCGTTTTAAGGGTGCTTCTATTTCTTCCGGCAGACGGATTGTTTTTTTGATATTTTCAAAATCCCTTCCTTCTGTATCCAGATAACGGAACGGCTCTTTGTACACCAGTCGGACATCCTCCTGTATTCCGCCTTTTATGGGGAGTTTGGGCAGGGCATCTTCATTTTTGTCCTCATAGAGCGTACTGACACTGTAACCGTAGTTTAACAGCGTCATGGCATCCCGGAACCGTACTTTATTATTGGGAGAGCCCATCACTACGGCTATCAAATCAATGCCGTCTTTGGAAGCCGTGGCAGAAAGACAGTATTTTGCCTTCCCTGTGGAACCGGTTTTCAGCCCTGTGGTATGTTCATACATTTTCAGCAGTTTGTTGGTGCTGGTCAGCGTAAATACGCTATCTCCCCTGGCCGTACTGTGAACGATATCTTCCATCCAGATTCCGGTATACTGAAGTACCTGCGGATATTTGGTAATCAGTTCCCTGCTCATAATCGCCACATCCCCGGCGCTGCTGTAATGACCATCAGACTCGCTTAAGCCGCAGCAATCTTCAAACCGGGTATTGGTAAGACCAAGTTCTTTGGCCTTTTCATTCATCATTTTTACAAATTCCTGTTCACTGCCGGCGATGAATTCTGCCGCAGCCACGCTGGCATCATTTCCGGAGGCTACCGCAATGCACTTGATAATGGTTTCCAGGCTCTGTACCTCCCCTTCTTCCAAAAAAACCTGGGAACCGCCCATAGACTGAGCATAAGCACTGGTAAGGACATCACTCTCTAATTTGATTTTCCCTCTGTCTAAATGCTCAAAAATAAGCAGTAAGGTCATAATCTTCGTGATACTGGCGGGACTTCTCTTCTCATCTGCATTATACTCACAAATCACCTGTCCCGTTGACGCCTCCATAAGTATGTAAGAAGGGGCTTCTATTCCGGATATCGCCGGCATCGTTATTTCCGTTGCATCAGAACTCTCTCCTGCATTTTCCGACTCTGTCCCGACGAAAACATCCTCTGCCGCAACTACGTGAAGCGGATTCATAAATAGGAACATAACACCAAAAGCACAACACAATAATCTGATTAATCGTTTCTTCACAACCAAATCTCCCTCTATGGATTCTACTACCATATTATGCTGCCAAATTTCAAAAAAGAATTCGATTGTACGCGCAATCTCACGCGCGCGAGCGGTGCCGTTTACGGCTAATTTCCTTTCCGCGAGCTGCTTCTGATTGAGATTGCGTCTTAGCGCAATCTCCG
>JAFZDQ010000120.1 GCA_017561085.1 Lachnospiraceae bacterium | reverse complement strand
TCTTCTGTTTCGTAACAAGTTGGAACAACCTGTTCACGCCCCTTATCCTGTTAACAAACCAGGATAAGTACACCATGCCCATCATGGTAAGCTTGTTAAACGGTGATATTTACAAGACAGAGTACGGTTCAGTATACTTAGGCCTTACCCTTACGGTACTGCCTCTGATTATCGTATACCTGTTCTTATCCAAGTTCATTATAGCCGGTGTAGCACTTGGTAGTGTGAAGGGCTAAAAATCTATGAAAATAAAAAGAAAGCCTTAGGGCTTTCTTTTTTTGAGTTGTATAGGTATTTCTATAAAGGTAAAACGGAGCAAAGCCTGTCGGGACGACAGGCTTTGCTGGGGAGTATAAATAATTAATATAAGGGTTGTAAATAGGAATTTGAAGGGTTTTCCTGTTTACAGCTTTATTATAACTCTAAAAGAGCAAAAAAGCAATAAAAAATAGTAAAAAAGTACCAAAAAGCAAAAGAATAAAAGAATTCCAAATTGAAAATAATACTTCATGTAACCTAAAGAAATAGGAGGAATAAATTATGTCTAAAAACGATTATAGCCAGAACAATTCTACAAGCAACAAGCAGGCTCAGAACAGCCAGAATAGCCAGAACAGTCAGAACAGCCAGAACTGTAATTCCGATAAGAAGAACAGTGCTTCTAACAAGAGTTCTAACATGGGCAACAAAAACGGTGAATACTAAGCATTAAGAAAAAGGCACCTTCGGGTGCCTTTTTTATTTGACAGGCCGGGGACGGGCTTCTTTTTTATGAATATCCTATACAAAAAAAGAGGGGGATGTGATATACTGATTCTGAATAAATAGGAAAAGGTGTATCCATGAAACGTTATGAATTGATAGCTCCCTGTCATTTTGGACTGGAAGCGGTTTTAAAAAGAGAAATTACCGACCTGGGTTATGATGTAACCAAGGTTGAAGACGGACGATTGACCTTCCTCGGCGATGAAGAAGGAATTTGCCGTTCCAATATATATTTACGCAGTGCAGAGCGTATTTTGATTAAAGTAGGCAGCTTTCATGCGGAAACCTATGAAGAATTGTTCCAGGGAACCAAGACACTTCCCTGGGAAGAATTTGTTCCGGTAAACGGAAAATTCTGGGTAACCAAGGCAGCCAGCGTAAAGAGTAAGCTGTTTAGTCCCTCCGATATCCAATCCATTATGAAAAAGGCAATGGTGGAGCGGATGAAGGAAACTTATCGGGTAGAGTGGTTTGCGGAAGACGGAGATATTTTTCCCGTCCGCGTATTTTTAATGAAGGATGAGGTGACGGTTGCCTTAGATACCACAGGGGAATCCTTACATAAAAGAGGATACAGGAAGCTGACAGCGAAGGCGCCTATCGCAGAAAATCTGGCAGCGGCCCTGATTATGTTGACGCCCTGGAAGCAGGATAGGATTTTGGTGGATCCTTTTTGCGGAAGCGGGACCTTTCCCATAGAAGCGGCGATGATGGCAGCGAATATGGCACCCGGCATGAAACGGAACTTTACGGCTGAGAATTGGAAGCATCTGATTGATCCCAAGGAGTGGGATTATGCCAGACAGGAAGCGAACGATATGCTGGACCTTAATTGCCAGACGGCGATACAGGGTTATGATATCGATGAAAAAATGGTGGGAATTGCCAGGGAGAATGCGCGCCTTGCCGGTGTGGACGGCCTGATTCATTTCCAGACCAGAGGAGTAGATCAGCTCAGCCACAGTAAAAAATATGGTTTCATCATTACGAATCCCCCTTATGGAGAGCGTATTGAAGAAAAGAAAAATTTACCGGAGCTTTACCGGATGATAGGAGAGCGGTACAAGGCCCTTGATTCCTGGTCCATGTATCTGATAACGGCTTATGAGCAGGCTGAGAGTGCGTTAGGACTGAAAGCAGCCAAAAACAGAAAGATTTACAACGGAATGATGAAAACCTATTTTTATCAGTTCCCGGGACCGAAACCGCCCAAAGCAAAATAAATATGGTGAACAACATGCAACAAAAATTGATGAAGAAAGTAGCGGTCTGCGGAAGTCTTTTTTTCGTAATTGCACTTGGCCTGATTTGCTATTTGTCCTTCCATAAGGTCATAACCATTGCGGGAGTGGCTGAGGATGAGGTTACGAAGGTGGTAGTTGCCGGGCAGGAGAAAAGCGAAGAGGAAGTGCAGAGTCTGACCTTCCGGCTGGGCAATGCCGATACCAGCTATCTGCGGATTCCTTTGCCCCAAGGGGTGAAGGCGCAGGAAATCGTTTTGGAAAACCACTACATGGACAGGCAGCTGTGGATTATGATAAAAAGGCCGGATGCGTCCTTTTATCAGGATAATATGGTTTCCGGAAACCGTAAAAAGGTAGAAAGCGGAACCTTTGATGTGACAGAGGATGAAATCAAGCTGAATCTGAAACTTACAGGGATTTATGAATGCCGCACGATTTTAGAAAATGACAACTTATATATTGAGTTTATGTCGCCGAGAGAAATGCACGAAAAGATTGTGGTAATTGACCCGGCCTGCGGCGGTATGGATTTGGGACATAAAGGAAACGGTGTGACGGAAAAGGAGATTACCCTGGCTGTTGCCCGTAAATTGAAGGAAAAACTGGATGTAAGCGGGATTAAAGCCTATTATACCCGGATGGATGATGTGAATCCTGCGCCGGAGGAGAGAGTTGCCCTGGGAAATGATATCCGCGCCGATATGTACATCCGGATTCAGGTAAACCATGCGGAAGATACGGCGGTTTACGGAACGGAAACGCTGTATAACGGATACTATTTTATCCCCGGCTTTGGCAGTGTGGAACTGGCCGACCTTTTAGAGCGGGAAGTGGTAACCGCAATCAAAGGCAAAGCGCTGGGATTAAAGGAAGCGGAGAGTGGTGATGTGACGATTATGGAAGCCACCATTCCGGCAGCGTCGGTAGGCGTCGGGTATGTGAGCAATGCCCAGGAGGCTCTTTTGCTTAGTAAGGAAGAGTATATTGATAAAATTGCCGCGGGAATTTACGAAGGAATAAAAAAGGCCTACGAAGAATAGCGGGGCCGGTAAGTGCTTTGTTAAAATAGGACAGAAGCGAAATAAAAAATACGAGGTAAACAAGAGATGCAGCAGATTATTTTTGCAACCGGAAATCAGGGAAAAATGCGCGAAATCAGGAAGATTCTGGATGGTCTTTACATAGCGGGAGAGCCCTGCGAAATTTTATCCATGAAAGAAGCCGGTGTCGACATAGATGTAGAAGAAAACGGACTTACCTTCGAAGAAAATGCCATGATTAAAGCGAAAGCAGTGGCAGAGGCAGCGAAGGGAGCCATTGTACTGGCGGACGATTCCGGATTGGAAGTAGATTATTTAAACAAAGAACCCGGGATTTATTCAGCCAGATATATGGGCGAGGATACCCCTTACAGTGTGAAGAATGCCAACATTATTTCACGGCTCGAGGGTGTGGAAGGCAAGCAGCGCAGCGCCCGCTTTGTGTGCGCAATTGCAGCTGTGATGCCTGATGGAAGTGCCTTTTGTGAGACCGCTACCATTGAAGGGGAAATCGGCTATGAAGAGCGCGGAAACGGCGGATTTGGTTATGACCCGATTTTTTATGTGCCGGAATACGGTAAGTCTACGGCAGAACTGTCAGAAGAAGAAAAAAATGCAATCAGTCACAGGGGGAAGGCGCTTAGAGCAATTAGGAAGCAGCTTGAGGAATAACTATGAAGATTTTAATTGTCAGCGATACCCACAGACGGAATGAGACCTATTTGGAGGTACTGAAAAAGGTTGCACCGGTAGATATGGTAATTCATTGCGGAGATAATGAGGGAAGTGAATATCTGATAGAAGAAAGCGCCGGATGTCCCGTGGAAATGGTAAGAGGTAACAACGACTTTTTTTCGGAATTACCGGCAGAAAAAGAGTTCTTCATCGGAAGGTATAAGGTTTGGCTGACCCACGGTCACCATTATTATGTTTCCATGAGGAATTCCTTTATCATTAATGAAGCCCATGACAGGGGCGTGGATATTGTTATGTTTGGACATACGCACAGACCGGTAATAGAAAGAGATGGTGATGTGTGGGCAATCAATCCCGGGAGCCTTACCTATCCGAGACAGGAGGGGAGAAAGCCTTCCTTTATCCTGATGGAGCTTGACCGGAGCGGGGAAGCCCATTTCACCGTTAATTATGTAAAAGATTAGCAGAGGACACCGTTCTTACGATGAATATTTTTGTAAATGTACAATCAGCACCACCGGCTTAGCCGGTGGTTTGCTCTGCCCCTATAAGGGGCTATTACCGGCACTGGAGTCTAAAGACTCATCGAAAGGCTCGCCAGCCGCAACATCGCTTACCCGCCAAGCCCTAAAGGGCTTATTTTATTT
>JAFZDQ010000119.1 GCA_017561085.1 Lachnospiraceae bacterium | reverse complement strand
GTACTGAATTACAACAACCAGCTGATTCTTCCGAGAGGTCTTATCTTAACCGATAAAACCATTACGAAGTTGGCTTTTTATTCCATTCTGCAAATCAGGGTAGAAGACGAAGCGGTTACAACCAGTGATGATTCCTTTTACGAGCCCTCTTATTCCGAAAAGATTAAGCAGAGTCCGGAATTTATCCGCTTTAAAGAAGAATTCGAATCTGATGTAGACAATTTCAAAAATGCTGTAAACGAAGTAGTCGAAAAGGGCTCTTCTTTCCACATTGACCAGTTAATGAATCATACTTTAAATATTTTAGATCCTGGTTGGACCAGCCCCAATGTCTTTGACATGCTCCATTGCATGCGTGAGTATGATGATGATACTTATGTACATTGTATGAATGTTGCACTGATTTGTAATCTGTTCGGCAGATGGCTGCGTTTATCCGATGAAGAAATCAAATACGCTACCATCAGCGGACTTCTTCATGACATCGGAAAAACACGTATCCCCGACAGTATCATCAAGAAACCCGGCAAATTAACCAGTCAGGAATATGACATCGTTAAGAAGCATCCCCAGGAAGGCTATCGTATGCTTCAGAACTCCCTGCTTCCCGATTCCGTACGTAACGCCGTACTGATGCATCACGAAAGATGTGACGGAACAGGATATCCCTTCGGTCTGCGCGGTGACAAAATCGACCCTTACGCAAAGATGATTGCCATTGCCGATGTATACGATGCCATGACTTCTGCAAGAATTTACCGCGGACCCCTTTGTCCGTTCAAAGCAATTGCCCTTTTTGAAAGTGAAGGCTTACAGAAATACGACACCCGCTTCATTTTGACCTTCCTTGAAAATGTAGTTAATTCCTACCTGCTTAACAAGGTGAAATTAAGCAACGGTGTAACCGGTAAGATTGTCTATATTAACAAAGAACACTTAGCATCCCCCACCATCCAGACAGATGACGGCTTCATCGATTTAAGTGTTCACACCGATATCTTTATTGAAGACATTATTTAAGATTTCCATACATACTAAAATCCCGCATGCTTTCACATGCGGGATTTTTTCGTGCGTCCTAACGCATTATTTACTTTTTAAATCAGCCTGTCTTTAAACGGAACTTCTGAATCTCTCTTTCGCTTCCCACCTTTTCGATAAGTGCGCCAAGGCTCTGCAGTTTCTGCGGGAAATCCTCGTATCCGCGTTCAATAAACTTAATGTCATCAATGATGGAAACTCCCTCTGCAGCAAGGGCTGCCGTTACCAGTGCTGCTCCTGCACGCAGGTCAGGCGCGGAGATGCTTGCTCCCGTATATTTATTGACACCATCAATAATTGCCGTATTTCCTTCCACCTTAATATTGGCACCCATACGGGTTAATTCATCCACATATTTAAAGCGGTTTTCAAAGATACTCTCAGTTACGATACTGGTTCCTTTGGAAAGACCGAGGGCTACAGTAATCTGCGGCTGCATATCTGTCGGGAATCCCGGATAAGGAAGGGTCTTTACATGGGTGTGGGTAAGGGGCTTAGCTGCCACAACACGCACCGCATCATCCGATTCCTCTACTTCACAACCGATTTCCATCAATTTTGCACTGATGGATTCTAAGTGCTTGGGAATTACGTTCTTAACAGTTACATCACCTTTCGTAACTGCTGCCGCAAACATAAAGGTTCCCGCTTCAATCTGGTCGGGAATAATGGCATATTCCGTACCGTGAAGCTTGGATACACCCTTCACACGGATTACATCCGTACCGGCACCCTTAATATTGGCACCCATGCTGTTTAAGAAGTTTGCAACATCTACAACATGAGGTTCTTTCGCTGCATTTTCAATAATGGTCTGTCCTTCCGCCATAGCAGCTGCCATCAGCACATTGATGGTAGCACCTACAGAAACCACATCCAGATAAATATGGCTTCCCTTAAGCTGCTGTGCTTCAGTGATAATAAGACCATGTTCAATTCTTACATCCGCACCTAATGCACGGAATCCTTTAATATGCTGGTCAATCGGTCTGAGTCCGATATTACAGCCCCCGGGAAGTGCCACCTCTGCTCTGCGGCATTTACCAAGAAGTGCTCCCAGGAAATAGTAGGAGCCTCTGATTTTCTTAATACTGTCATCCTCAATTACAACGTTCTTCAGGGAACCGCCGATAATCTTTACGGTATGTCTGTCGAGCTTCTCTACCACAACACCGATGCTTTCCATTGCCTGGAGCATCGCCATGGTATCACGTAAATCAGGTACATTTTCTATTATTACGGGTTCGTCCGTCATAACTGCTGCCGCGAGAATCGCAAGCGCTGCATTTTTTGCACCGCCGATTTCCACTTCACCGACTAACGGATTCCCTCCTCTGATTGCATACTGTTCCATAGTATACCTCTATATTCTTTATCATCTATAAAATAACTGAATT
The DNA here is from genome assembly GCA_017561085.1 of Lachnospiraceae bacterium. GTDB lineage: Bacteria > Bacillota > Clostridia > Lachnospirales > Lachnospiraceae > Suilimivivens. The sequence continues at coordinate 6,816 of JAFZDQ010000119.1, read as the reverse complement.
TCAAATTTACTTTTACACTACGAAAATACAGACTGAATCAAATGTCTGTCCACAGTCACTTGCCCATTCTGCATTTCCCATTAGTTTCCTATCTTCTTATCTATTATAACACATATTCGATATTTGAAAATACCAAACATTAGTTCATGTATTTCATCGGATTTACCTGAGATCCGTTTATCAAAATTTCAAAGTGTAAATGAGGACCCGTGCTGACACCGGTATTACCGCTGAGCGCAATCTTCTGGCCCTGGGATACCTTTTGTCCCGCAGAAACCAACACCTTGCTCAAATGTCCGTATCTGGTCTGTCTGCCGTCCGGATGATTGATATAAACCACATAACCATAGCCGCTACCCCAACCGGCTCTTGCAACAGTACCGCCTGAGGATGCCACAACCGCTGTTCCGGTAGGTGTCGCCCAGTCAATACCCTTATGATAGGTGCTGGCACCACGCTTGGGCGCACTTCTCCTGCCAAAACTGGAGCTTAATCTTCCTCCTGAAATCGGTTTAATATAGGTAGGCGGAATCTTGGTACCGCGCTCTACAATCTTAGGTACCGGCTGATAAGTAATCTCTTCTTTGATAATTTCGGTATTCACCTTTTTGTCATTTTCAAAGCTGACAATCGCCACTACCTTACGATGACCGGCAGAAGGCTCCTGCAGGGTCTTTTTCTGTGTGGTATACCATTCATCATTATCTACATAGATAACGTCCGCTTCATAATCTTCTTCGTAATACAGTTCTTCCTGACGTACCACGGTAAGTTCAGGCTCCGGAACGGTGATAATCAGTTCATCGCCCACCCGGATTGTGGAATTTTCATCTTCCAGTGTTTCATTTAACTCAATCAGTTTATCTAAGGGTATATTGGTCTTAATGGAAATTTCAGACAAAGTATCCCCGGAAACAACCTCATAAATTTCGTTCTTTTCCTGTTCCTTGGTAACCTCTTCAATGGCCTTATTTAAATCCGTCAGTTCTTCCGCCTGCAGATAAGCCTCCACCACCTCAATAGTATCGCCAAAGCCCATGGAAATCAGTCCCAAGTCATAATCCTCAAAGTCCTTTTCCACATCCGGTTCCACCTGCGCAAAAACTTCAGAAATTTCCGCTTCAATTCCTGCTTCAAAAGAAACCGTTTCCGCTTCCTCTTCCAGTTCCCGGGCTTCCTGCGTAGAAAGCACATTTGTGGTAAGAACAGGAAGTTCCCTGGTAGGGTCCTGCTGTAATTCTACAATATACTTTCCTTCGCTGTCATATTTGTCAATAGCAGCCTGAAGCAGCGCAGTTACTTCATTTTTGCTGGCAAGATTTACCATAAAATCATTGATTTTCACCACATAAGAACGGTTCATGGTTTCTCTTACATTGTCAGCAAGCACCATGGCCATATTGGAAATCACCTGTTCTTTTTCATCTACTTCACCCCAAAGGATTTCGCTTCCTTCCAAGGTAATATCATACTCAACAAGGACAAGCTCCTGACTGTCCGCAGCAATCTGTCTTCTGGCCTCCAAGGCGTATTTTTCCGCATCCGCTTTGCTTCCGACGGTACCCACCTTTTCTCCGTTTAAAAATACCGTAAACATATTATCCCCGGTACTTTCAAAAGTAGTATAAGAAGGCAGAAAAAATATACTGACAAGAACTGCCAGTATCGCAATTTTCAATTTTCTGATTCGTAATCGTTTATAGTAACCGGAGATAAATTTCATGGTAACCTCAAAATTTTATCTGAAATTCAAGTAATAAGCCATTTTTGTAACATTTCTGTAACAAACACATTCTATCAGTAAATTATTTACTTGTAAAGGTATGATATTTTAAATTTTTCTGCTACACTGTTATTAAGGTAATTCCGGCATACATCCGGTTTTCATCCTATTTTCAGAAAGGAGCCTCCATGGAACAGATTATTTTTCATATTGATGTAAACAGTGCCTATTTAAGTTGGAGCGCCCTTTCTCTCTTAGAAGAAGGCTCCGATACGGACCTTCGGGAAGTGCCGTCCATCATCGGCGGCGATATGGAAAAACGCCACGGCGTGGTTTTGGCCAAATCCGTACCCGCCAAAAAGTACGGCATCGTCACGGGAGAGCCTATTGTAAACGCCTTACGGAAATGTCCCACCCTTATTTTGCAGTCTCCCGATCATCAATTATATCACCGCAAAAGCCAGGCCCTGATGGACTATTTATCCCATATTTGTCCGGACATCGAACAGGTCAGCGTGGATGAATGCTTTATGGACTTTACGCCCATCCGGCATCTTTATCCCTCTCCCGAAGCAGCAGCTGCCGCAATCAAGGACGGGGTCAAAAACACCTTCGGTTTTACCGTTAACATCGGTATTTCTACCCAAAAGGTGCTTGCCAAAATGGCTTCCGATTTCCAAAAGCCGGACCGGGTCCACACCCTTTATCCCCGGGAAATCCGGCAAAAAATGTGGCCGCTGCCCGTTTCATCCCTTTATATGTGCGGTAAATCCAGCGTCCAGGTCCTTCACAACCTGGAAATCCGTACCATCGGCGACTTAGCCCGGACGGATAAGCAGATTCTTTCTGCCCATTTAAAGAGCCACGGGATTACTTTGTGGGAATATGCCAACGGTATCGATGCCTCCAAAGTCAATCCGCTCCCCCAGGAAGCCAAAGGAATCGGCAACTCCACCACACTGTCCAAGGATGTTACAGACAGGGAAGAAGCATTTAAAACGCTCTTAGAGCTGGCTGAATCCGTGGGAAGCAGGCTCCGCAAGGCCGGCCAGCTGGCAGGCTCTCTTACCGTGGAAATCAAGTACAACACCTTCCGGTCGGTATCCCATCAGACAACACTGCCCTCCGGCAGCAACGCCACGGGCCTTCTTTATGAAACCGCGTGCCGGTTATTTAATGAACTTTGGGACGGAACACCGATTCGCCTTCTGGGCATCCGCAGTGCCAAATTAATTGATTGCAGCGCCCCTACCCAGCTGAGCTTGTTTGATATCGGAACCGCTCCCGTAAATGAAAAACTTGCCGCCTTAGATAAGACCCTGGACCAAATCCGGCAAAAATATGGAGACAATGCGGTCATCCGCGGCAGCCTTTTAACCAAAAAATAATATATAACAATAAAAAATCAGCCCAAAGGATAACTTCCTTCGGGCTGTTCTTATTTCTTTTTCTTGCGGACACTGTATCCGAATTTGCCCAGTTCCTTCCCAAGCGTATAATAGGTACCGTGGGAATATACCATGGGGTCAGCCGCTGCCAGTGAAAAGGTTCCCTTTTCATTGATGTAGGCTTCATCTGCATGAACCGCAACCACCTCAGCCAGGAACATATCATGGGTGCCGAGCTTTAATATCTGCTTCACCTTACATTCAATGTTCACGGGGCTTTCTTCAATAAGCGGTGCCGATACCTCCTTCGCCGGAATGGGTGTCAAATGCATCTCCTTGAATTTATCTACATCACGGCCGCTTTTCACACCGCAGTAATCCGTCGCATAAGCCAGTTTGGCAGTGGTCAGATTAATTACAAATTCACCGGTTTCCTCTATCATATGATAGGAATGTCTCTCGGGTCTTACGGAAATGGATACCATAGCCGGATCACTGCATACGGTTCCCGCCCAGGCTACGGTAAATACATTTTGATTTCCCTGCTTATCTGCTACACTTACCAGTACTGCCGGAAGGGGATAAAGCATATTACCGGGTTTCCAACTTTGTTTGCCCATTACTCACACTCCAACCGTTCTTAGAAAAGTCCTAAAATCTTTGCTACGCTGATACCTAAATTAGCCAGTGAGAAAATCATGGTGATAATAGCAAAAGGAAGAATGATTTTACAGGTCTTTTCACTCTTTTCCTGTGCATCACGAATTTCTACGGTACGCTTATCCAATTCTTCTTTCACGGATGCCTGTACATTACGGTAAACCTTAACATTATCCGTGTGGATGAAGTCTTCCATGCTCTTTAAGGAAGCTTCTAACTTCGTCTGAAGTTCTGACATGGTTCCGGTAATTGCTTCCAGATGGTCAGCATTTTCTTTAATCTCAGCAATTTTCGCAAGACCTTCTGTTACCGCCTGATTGATTCCTGCGATAGAAAGGTCGGAAGTCTGCTGGATTTTGGATACGGATGCAGAGCTGATTTCAGCTGCTGTCTGTCCGAACTTTTCACTGGTCTGCTGTGCCAGTTCCTGTACACCCTGTGCACTTTCAATATTCTTTAAATTCAGTTTACGCATTTCCTGGATACAGTCATCATACTTCTCCATCTGATCCTTGAAAAGCGCTACCTGCGTTTCCAAATTTTCAATTTCAGCTGCATCCGCTGCTCCGTTGGCGCGGATCATGTCCTGTGAAGTCAATTTCTGTGCTACTTTGTCCATAAAATTATCCATTTGAACTCCTCCGATATCTCGAGCTTATCTCTTAGCATTTTTACTGTAAATATAATACCACTTTTAACGTTTTTTTACAACAACGATAAAAAACCTTGTTTTTGTGCAATTTGCATAATTACAGAACATTATTTTTTACGCCATTGGCATAATTAACGATAACTTTACAGCGTGTTCATATTTTGTTCATATTTATGGAGTATATTAATTGTACGGACAAAAACAAAAATTCTTACGCATATAGATAAATTTTTTCATAATAGCCCAGGCGCAGAGATGTGTCTGGGCACTCCTCATTTTATAGAGAAAGAAACAGTATCACTTTTGCGTTACTTCGGCAACGGAAACGCTTACTAAAACTTTATTAAAATTCTATTAAATCACTGGATTTTTTCAATTTTTTGAATATAATAAAAGTATGAAATCATTATGATTCATTGGGGCGTTTGTCGAAGGTGCCCGGCTAAAAAAAATCGAAGAAATTGTGAGGGGTTTGTCGGATGTACCTGTCATAAAAAAACCGAAAAAATGTTAAGAGGCTACATTAGTCTCTTTTTTTTACCAAAGTTAAAGGAGCCGATATATGAACGAAATACGATTCTGCTTTATCAAAGAATCCTATTACAAGGAACACCCAGATATAATTAATGTGCTTGATGTCGGAGATTCCGTCAAACAATCCAAGCGAACGCATCTATGTATATTAATCAAACTAAACAATAATCAAATTCTTATCCCTCTGCGTAACAATCTCGGTAAACCACTTCGAAAATTCGGAAAAATCGGTTTTGCTGTTCCCTCTGAAAAACGTCCAAATGCCGGTCTCGATTATCGATACTCTCTCATCATAAATAATAATCAATACCTTGAATTTCATGATTCACAAAAACTTCCCAATTCACAATATAATATTATCGCAAACAATTATTCTACAATAAAATCAGAAATAACTGTCTATATTAATCGTTATATCAAAGTTGCCAAAAAGAACCGTATATTAAAAGAACCTCTCTTCCGAACTTCCAGTCTGATTAATTTCCACAAAGAATTAAATATTCCACAAAATTAATATTTTCCAATTATTCCTCAAACTATTTCTGCCAAAAACTATAAACCGGCTCCGAATATCCTGCGAGCAGAGCTTTGAAAAATGTCGGCGCTTAGCGAGGTACTTTCGAGCTTAGCATCCGCTACATTTTTCACAGAGCGAGAGCGTCCTGCGAGCAGAATATCCGGGGCCGGTTTAAATTTTATAACTCAATATTTTTATTCTTCGCTACTGATTGTTTGGATTTCTTCATTCAGAAGCAGCATCTTCTTATCTAATTTCGCTGCAATTCTAGAACAGGCAACCAGTTCACTCTTAATTCGGTCTGGCACATTTCCTTCAAACTTGTAATTAATCTTGTGCTCTAAGCTGGCCCAGAAATCCATCGCTACGGTTCTGATCTGAATCTCAACCTTGGTATCCACAATCCTGTCGGATAAATATACCGGCACCTTCACCAGCATATGGTAACTCATATAGCCGCTGGGCTTGGGATTCACGATGTAGTCCTTTACGGAAATCACCTTAATATCACTCTGTGCGCGGATAATATCCGCAATCTGATAAATATCGGATGTAAAGGAACAAATCACCCTGATTCCCGCAATATCATTTACATATTGCACCATATTGGGAATCGTGGATTCATATCCGTGCTTCTTTAATTTCTTAACAATACTTCCCGATGTCTTAATCCTGGATTTAATATGTTCAATGGGATTATATTTATGTACTTGCTGGAATTCGTCATTTAAAATGGCAAGCTTGGTTGAAATCTGCTTTAGCGCCGCATTATAAATCAGTATGACCTCTTCCCAGTTGTTGATGTCGCTTTCGCGATTGATGTTCATTTCCATTCCGGTACCGCCTTTTCCTTATTTCCCCTTTAAATATCATACCATATTTTTACCAAAATGTACACTTTACACAAAATTTTTACTGTTTTTTTACATTTTCTGTGGTAATATACGAATAAGTCAAACCAAAAGGAGAACCATTATGTTTCGTATGTGGGCCAAAATGTTCAAAGACAACCGGATGCTTCGTGACACAGTCATCTGTAACGATACTAAAGATACCAGAACCCATAAGGTGTTTGCCGCAGTAGACGCCGTGTGCTATGAATTCGACTTAGGTAAGCCCCTGTGGTTAGATGCCAACATCGCAGAATTCAAGCGCCATGACAAAACCCGGTTCTATCAGGACAACTTCATCGAAAGCATTGAGTTCGACTATTTGGAAATCCACGTTATTGAAGAGGATTAACATCCGCAACATGCCTTGCCAGTTCAAGGGCAATGTCGAAATGTCCCGCATCATGCTGGGTGCCTTTGATTTGATTCTTTTTCCGCCTTTCCTCCCACTT
>JAFZDQ010000118.1 GCA_017561085.1 Lachnospiraceae bacterium | reverse complement strand
GGGAGTGACCCAAAAAGAATTTATTGACTTTTTGTACACACAAATAAAGTAGCAACTACTTAAAATATTAATAAAGAAAAATTTTTTTGTTGATGTGAAACTTTTTGTAACGATGAAAAGTGTTTATAGTAGAAAAACGAATCGGCGTGTGCAAGGAGGATAAAAATGAAAAAGAGAAAATTGATATGCGTGGGAATGGCTTTTGGCCTTTCTATTTGTATGATGTTAAGCGGTTGCGGTGCTTCTGCAGGGGATGCGGCAGCTACAGAGACCGAATCTACAGAAAACGAAGCTACAGAGGCCGCAGAAAAGCAGACCGGCACAGCATCATCAGAGCAAAAGGATGCTGACACTAAGGAAACAGATACATTAAATCAAACGGTTCAGGAGTTAATGAGCAAGTACGCTGCGGGAGCCGGCGAATACGACGGAAAAACAATTACCCTGAAACGGACAGAAGCTTTAAGGATAGAACTGGGATATAATCCCCTGTTGGAAGATACGGATATCAATGATGCTTTTAGCGTATATCAGGATGCGGAGTTGAAGTATCCGGTGGAAGTGGGCAGTTATGAATATGATGAGGAAAATAAGACATTAATCATGGAACCGCCTTATTACGGAATCGGGGAACTGGAGTCATCAGAACTTGATTTGAGTCATTGTAACGAAAGTGTTTTGGCGGAAAATGATGTGCATGGATGGGGAACACTGGGACAATATTATCTGGCTGCTTATGTGGATGCCATGACCGGTAAGAAACTTCAAAAACCGCTGATTACGGTGCTTAAAGTGGATGCGGAACTGAAAGCAGCACCACAAATGGTATTTTCTCCTACAGAGGACGGATACGCAACCTTTACCTGGCAGGAAATTCCCGGAGCAGAAGGATATCTTCTTTTTAAAATCAATAAAGACGAGACCGGACTGTGGGAAACGGCCTCCGTATATGCGGATGTGAAGCAAAACAGCTGGTCCTGTGCAGAGGAAAAGGTAATTAGTTCGTACAGTGACGAGGTTTTGGAGGCAAACAGCCGTTTTGTACAGTTTTTTATATCGGATGCCTCTGAAGAATGGATGGAAGAAAATGCGCCCGAGTTATTGGTTACAGAGGATGAGGATATTGCCTATGATGAATTTTGGAGCGAATACTACGGCGTAATCGCTTATAGTGCGCAGGGATGCTCACCTATGAGTAATCTGATGGCGGCTTCGGATATCGCCCATATGCTCCCGAATTTACCGGCAAGAACGTTAAATGATGATGAGTTTTTAGATGTTAGCGGGGTTTTGAACATGCCTGCTGCCATGCATGTGACCATGTGTGACGGAAGCACGGCACAAAAGGTAATGGACTATGACTTTGACAGTATTGAAAAGGATGAAGAAGACAGTTACTTTACCATAAAAGCAAAAGGATGCCAGAGTCCTTTTACCGGTGAGGTTCTTGTTGCAGACGTGAATTGGGAAACTTTTGAAGCGGATGTTGCAGTGATCAAAGAACGTCAGGAAAAACTAAAAAACAAAGGCGGTAATATAACACCGGAACTTACCATAGACGAAGAAATAAAGAATGAGGCACCAGAGGAAACGAAAGCGCCTGAGAAAGCCACTGAAGCATCTTCAGCCGAGCCGGATAAAGAACCGGAAAGTACGCCTGCCGGTAGTCATATCCATGAAATTGAGGTTCCCATAACAGCCAATAGTGCTCTAAGTGAATTTATTGCCACGGAAATGCTGGAAACCAACGAAGCAATTGATATTTCTGCATTCCCGGATGCGGCAGATACAGAACGTGTGGTAGATGCCTTTTATGAAGCCCAATATCAGAATCCGCTGGTGCTTGGGGTAAGAGGCGGCAGTATTGATACCGAAAAAAGAATTCTTTATGTGGAATACGACTTCGAAAAAGAAGTCACAGCTAAAAAACAGGCAAAAATCAAACAGAGACTGGATGAAATTATTGGCGAAATTATCACAGAAGATATGACCGATGCCCAAAAGGGGAATGCCATCAATGAATGGCTTTGTGAAAATGCAGTTTATGACAATGATGCCCTTGCAAACGCAGAGGAATACTCCTTTACCAGGGTAGATGAGGCGTTTTATGATTCCTTTACCGCATACGGCATTTTAGCAGACGGAGTGGGGGTATGTGCCAGCTATTCGGCAGCTTATAAGTTGCTTGCAGATGCAGCGGGACTTGACAGCGTGGTTGTGACCGGATATCTGGACGGCAGTGTACCCCATGCGTGGAATAAGGTGAAGCTTGATGATGAGTGGTATGTGGTAGATAGCACCAATAACGATAATGATGTTATTCAGAATGCACTGCTGAACCTTTCGGACAGGGAAGCAGACGGCACCCTGGTTGAGGATGACCGTTTTGTTATGAATGCTAATGTGACGGATTATCAGGCCAAGGAATTAAAGGAAGAGCATTACCGCGCTACGGGCCGTTATTTTGAAAAAAGTCAGATAGCCGGTGAACTGGCAGAGGTTCTTAATCATAACGGAAGTGCAATGCTTCGGACGGCATATGACATTAATGATGAAGACTTTTTTAGTATTGCCCAGGATACTGCCGATTTAACGGACAAAAGCTTAAACGGTTTTTATTGGATGGGAGTTATTAAATTAGAGGAATAAGTCCAAATATCATAGAGAAAGCTCCTGCGAAAACGGGGCTTTCTTTTTTTAGGGAAAAAGTAAAACTTTATCGCATTAAACGGATAAACTTTGGCGTTATTATACATTGCTTTTTTGTTGATAGTCGAATAAAATAGTAAATTGGATAAGAAGAAGAGATAAATCTGTAAAGCAAAGAGGAATCGAAATTGAAACAAAAGAAACGTATTAAGAAGAAAACGGTGGAAGATATCCTTTTATATGAGAAACTGGACAGGCGTACCTTATCAAATGTACCTGACAGGACCGGCTTGCGGAGTAATATAGACAGGCGTGGTAAAAGTGAGATTGCCGGAAAACCGAAAGTTACGGATTTCATTGATGATAAGAAAAAAGGTGTCAGATATCAGGTTTCTTATCAGGTAACTGTTAAATATAAAAATACAGCAGGAATACGAAAGAAATTGAAGTGTGAGGGGATTGACATTTCCACATCAGGTATTCTGCTTAAATTTAAGAATAAAGATGATTTTGAAAATATAAGGAACTGCTCCAAAATAAAACTGGAATTCGAGATTACCCAGGGCTCAATGCCGGAAGGCTATGAGATGAATGTAAAGAATGTGGGATATATCAAGCGGGTTCAGGAAAAAGGCGGCGCAGTCCTTTGCGGCGTAGCATTTAAAAAGAATCTTGCCGAATATGCCAAAAAGCGGAAAGACAGATTTATGCTGTTTTCCTCCAGCGTACTGCTTACATTTATTGTTGCAACCATCATTTTGATGCGTGCGGAAAGTGTCATTTATTTCAAATTTAATAAATGGTTTTACTTCTACAGTATTGTTGCGGCAGGATTTTTGCTTAGCAGGTACTTGTTCGCCTGTTTTTACAGACCGGTACCCATTAATATGGATTATACACCCGGTGTTACAATCCTGATTCCCTGCTTCAATGAAGAGGAATGGATTCAGCGTACCATTTCAAGCTGTATCAATCAGGATTATCCGATTGAAAGTCTGGAAGTAATCATCATTGATGACTGCTCTTCGGATAATTCGGTAAAAAGGATCAATGAATTTTTAGAATATCTCTATGAGGATGATGAGCATTTTGCAACCAGGGACAGGGTGAAATGTATTCCTCTTGAAAAAAATGCGGGTAAGAGAGATGCGCTCATTGCCGGTGCGGAGATTGCAAAGCATGACCTGGTGGTATTTGTGGATTCCGACAGTTTCCTTGACCCCTTTGCAATCAGAAATCTGGTACAGCCCTTCCAGGATGAAAAAATGGGTGGTGTGGCAGGCCGTACGGACGTAGCCAATACCTATACCAATGGACTGACGAGGATGCAATCAGTCAGATACTATATTGCATTCCGTGTCATGAAGGCGGCAGAAAGTTATTTTGATACGGTAACCTGTCTGTCAGGACCTTTGTCCTGTTATAAGCGCTCCATTATTATGGAGAACAAGGAAAAGTGGTTAAATCAGAGCTTTTTGGGACAAAAGGCAACCTTTGGTGATGACCGTTCCATGACTAACTTCGTACTGCGGCATCACAGAACCGGATATCAGGATACCGCGATTTGTTCCACAATTGTACCGAACAGCTATAAAGTATTTTTGAAGCAGCAGATGCGTTGGAAACGGTCCTGGCTTCGGGAATCCATTATTGCAGGTTCGTTTATTTGGCGGAAGGAGCCCTTTGCGGCAATTTCCTTTTACATGGGGCTTATCGTACCGATTCTTGCACCTGTGGTAGTGCTTTATAATCTGGTGTATGTACCCATTACCCATCGGATTTTCCCTCTTACCTTTTTGGTGGGAATTTTCATGATGTCGCTTCTGATGAGTGCCGCCCAGTTGTTTTTGCGAAAAAGTTCCACTTGGCTGTTTGGTATGTTATTCTGTATTTACTACGAAGCAGTTCTTTTATGGCAGATGCCCATTGCATGGGTAACCTTCTGGAAGTCCACATGGGGTACGCGAATGACCCCCAGTGATGTGAAGGCCGCTGAAAAGAAAGAAAAGAAGGAACAGGCCAAAAAGAAGAAAGAAGAAGCAAAACAAAAAAAGAAAGACGATGCCCAAAAGAAAAAAGAAGATAAGAAAGCCGCAAAAGAAGCAAAGCACATGAAAAAAAATATAACGAATATCATGTTACTTTTCATCCTGGCAGGGCTTGGAAGCATGTTAAACGGATGTGCAAAGCCGGCGGATGATTCCGTATATGTTTTAGAAAAAAGCGAAGAAGAGCTGGCAATCGAAGAATTACTTCATACGTTAGACGAACAAACAGAAAGTGCCAAATTACAAAGTAAAGGACGAATTACGGATAAAGAAATTGTCCTGATTTTTGAAGGGATTGAAAATCCTACCATTATGGAGGAACTGGCAATTCTTTTAAGACAGCACAAAGTGCCGGCTACTTTTTTCATACCGGCGGCGGCAACCAGGGAAGAACCGGAAATCCCCTCCGTATTAGCAGACAAAGAAATGGTGCTTGGCAATTACGGTTTGCTTGGAGAGAAAGGTGCGCAGGAATTTGATACGGAACGTCTTGTCAGGGAAGTATACAGAAGCCAGCGGATTATAGAAACCTTTTCAAAAGAAGAGCCTTATGTGGCTAAGATGAACAGTTCAGTCTATACGGATGAGATGCTGAGAGTTTATGCGGCATGCGGTGTGAAATATATAGCAGACCCCACACGTTATATTAATTACAGAAGTTTTAAGAACCAGTCTGAAGCAGAAGGTTTTGCCCGTAAAACGGAGCGTGGCAGTATCATTTGCGTAAAGCTGGGATCAGAGCTGGATGAAAATGAATTTCAGGTTCAGGATGAGGAAATACATGAAAAAGAACCGGTAAAGCCTGAAGATGTAGATGTAGGAGAAGAACTGGATACAGAAAAAACGGAAGGTGAACAGCTGATTCAAATGATGAAGTGGCTGCTTGCCGGTTACCAAAAAGAAGAGGTTACATTTATTACGATAGAGGAGCTTGCAAGCAAGGATGCCGCCAAAGAAAAGGTAGAGCTGGATGAAGAAACGCTGGCAATGCTGGATCCGGCAAATTATCCCCTTCCCGTTACAGAGAAGCCCTTTGGCCTTGAGGAAAGTGAGGCTGTGGCGGATAGTTATTTTGATGATGTGGTATTCATCGGAGACTCCATTTCCTTAAAGTTGTATTATTATGTACTTGCAAAAAGGCAGGGAAATGCAAACTTCTTGGGAGATGCAGAGTTTTTAACAGCAAGCAGCCTTAGTGCATCCAATGCCTTGTGGGAGGTCAGCGAGGAATCGGTACATCCTTCCTATCTGGGACAAAAACTTCCCGTAGAAGAATCGGTTTCCTTAACCGGCAAGAAAAAGGTTTATTTGATGCTTGGCATGAATGATATCAGTAATTATGATGCGGATACCTGTATTGAAAATTACCGTCTTTTAATCGATTTGATTAAGGAAAAGACGCCGGGTTGTGAAATTTATATCCAGTCGGTAACACCCAAAATCAAGTCAGTACAGGACGGAGTATCCAATCAGGAAATTTTTGAATATAATCTGAAGTTATTGCGTATGTGTCTGGAAGACGGATATCATTTTGTGGATGTTGCCCACGTACTTCGGGATGAAAACGGTTATTT
>JAFZDQ010000117.1 GCA_017561085.1 Lachnospiraceae bacterium | reverse complement strand
TCCATGCAGTCAATCCGGTACTCTGCCTGCTTAAGCATACCGGCATCAACAACAATCGCTTTCATCACGGCATTTTCATTATGATTCAAGAAGGAAAGCAAGTTATTGATTAAAGGCACCAGGTCTTCAAGCGGTCCTTTCTCTTTGTCAACACATATCTCTGTTTCTTCTCCCCATACAAAAACGTTGCAAGACAGAACTCCAAAAAAACGATTGGAAGCCCCGAATTCCTCCGGTTTCACACTCATACTTCTCCTGCGATAGTTCCGCAACCGGCTTTCACTAAGGATACGCGGTGTATCCTTGGAAAGAAGCACTCCCATATATTTGTTTTTCCATAGTGCATAGCATATCCAGCCGTAATTTCCCTCTTTGTCAATGTAGAGGGTTTTCGGCAGGGCTATTCTATTTGCACCGTTAGCCTGCAATACGTCTGCAAATTTCTTGAAAAGCTCATCTTCTATTTCCAAATACTCTGCATAGGCTTTCTTCTGTGCCTCATTGATACCGTCCTCCACGCTGCCTTCCAGCTCTATTTCCAAGTTTTCTTCTTTCCCATAGAAACAGTGTTTTTTTAAGCCTTTCCAACCGTTATTTCCGTCGTGAACTAAGAATCCTAGGGTATCATCGTTTCGCTTACAAAGATGTTCAAGCTGGGTTCTGGATAGTACTCTCGGCTCTGCTTCTGACAGAAGCACTGCCAAGTCATTTTCATTATCCCAGCAGCAACCAAAAGAATATCCGAAGCTACCATCCCTGCCAATGTAGAGGCACCATAATTCTATCATCACAAAAAGCTGGGTCTCAGTAATCACATCCTTATGGTCGTTTTCATCCAAATCGGAAATAATACTTGCGATGTATTCATAGTTCCACTTATAATAGTCCAAAAGATAATCTACTGCAATTTCTTTATACTTGTCTGCATTCTGTAAATAGGTTTTATATGCTTCTTTTTGTATATCCAGGATGCCTTCTTTGTTATAGTCCTGTATTACAAGAGTTAAGTTCTCATCTGAATTATAGAGCGGAGCATCCAAACTTCCAACCCATGCTTCTTCTTGGAAATCTAATTCCCCAAAAACATCATCCTTTAATATATCTGTCATTGCAAAACTCCTCTCAGCAGATTGTTACGTTTCCCTCTGTAATTCTTGAATACAAGCGTTCCGCGGTCATCTGCGTTATTTTTATAAAGCCTTATTTCTGTTTTCTTTAACGTATAAGCCTTACCACCGACTTTTAACGCAAACGCAAAATCATTTCTGTTACGTCCGGCTTTGATTACAAACTCTCCGTTACCGGCTGCATCGTCCATCTCGAAGGCTTCCTTAAATACGGATAAAATCTCTTCCTCGTGAAAGAAGAGAAAACAGGAGTATTGCCTCCGTTCGTGTTGAAACCTGAGGAATACATCCTTAATCCGGGCAGGCTCTATATCAGCTACCCATTGCTCGCCGGATAAAATCCTTTCTCCGTTGAAAAAGTTACAGATACTCTTCTGTGTTTTATAACGTTCATTTTCATAGACAAAAGAAACGGTATAAGGGAAACGCTTCAGGTAATCCTCCATGGTCCCCACAGCCGGCAATTCTTTTTTCGCATAGTGGTCGAGATTGATATTGTTTTTCGCAAAATATTCCGCGATTTTTTCATCATATTCGTTGGTTTCCACGCCTTGCAAAGGATAATCAATCATAATATTATGTATCTGATTATACCGGTTGTGGTACATAAGCACCCTGCCCCCCGGCATAATCACAAAATCCAAGTCATCATCACGATCCTTATTCACCATATCAGAGTATGAACTCAGCTCCTCAGGCAGGTCGGCGTCGATGCGATAGTTTTTTCCCTCGGAAAGGTCCCGCCATACTATAGCGATATGCTTTGGTATAAAGTCATCTTCGCGAGCGTCATTATATAGATGTGCCAGATTGCCGCATACGAATCCGGTAAAAATCGCTTCCCCTTTCAATTCATCATCAAATTCGTCATCACCTGATGCATGAATAAAACTTGCTTCAAGCAACAAGCATTGCATGGAATCAAAGCTTTTGATTTCAAGCTGTTTGCTGCCGTAAACGTCGAAATGCTTCATTTCTTTGGGCCAATCGTCCAATTCCTTGGCCTCCCAGGGATCGCCCTTCTTGACCATACTTTCTCTGAATAATGTTTTTCTATATTGTTCAAAACTCAGTTTTTCCAGCATGGCACTGTACTGAAATTCACCTCCGGAAGTGTAACAATAATAGGTGAAATAAATACTGTATAAACCTATAAGCACATAAAAACCCAAAGCGATATATAAAGCCACCGGCGATAAGAGTATGATAATTACATAGAAAATAATTCCAAAAATAATACCCGAACCTACACCGATAACCCCATGAAATCCACGTGCCATACCTGCACCGGCAGCATCAGTACTACCAATGCATAATGGTGCAAACATAAACCAGTAGATGTAAAATGCAATCAATGGCACTATCGTCAGATAAACAAGCTTTGTTGCAATAAAATAGATTAGTGCAGAGTGCACAGTAAGTGTAATCAATAATAAAAGTGAAATACCTATATTCCTCATGCAGCGTCCAAGTCTGTAATAATCCTTTGTCCACAATGAAAAATAGGATAACACTACACTCACTATCAAAAATACTATAAAATCTATGGTCATAAATTCACCTCCTCATATCATCAAATCTGCCATTGCAAAATTCCTCTTATATCATTAAATAATCTGCCACTGCGGAATCATCCAGAGTCCCTCTTCGTTAAACTCATAGGCAAGACCATCTTCTACTGTGGGATATTCGCACAGCCAAGCAATACGACCGCTGTTTGTCATGTAGAGCTTCCTGATATCCATCAGCGACATTACTGACTCCTCTTTTATATTTTCTATCTGCAGTTCTTCCGGTACGTCAAATCGCTCTATCAGGTCTTCGTAATTCTGCTCATAGAAGTCCAATGACCATTCCAACACTTCTTTCCATAAGGTTGCGTTATATTTAACATAGTTTCTGTATGTTTTACGCATCTCTTCGTTAATCACCTTCTCAGGCGTAAAGAACTCTATTGCAAACGGTAAGGTATATATCCGGGAACCCATTCTGACAATAATCAATGAACAAAGCCCGATATAATCGTCAAAGAAAATACCCATCTCCTCATCCTCAACATACTT
The DNA here is from genome assembly GCA_017561085.1 of Lachnospiraceae bacterium. GTDB lineage: Bacteria > Bacillota > Clostridia > Lachnospirales > Lachnospiraceae > Suilimivivens. Next base: position 609 of record JAFZDQ010000117.1, on the reverse strand, counting down.
TCGGGATGTCAAAGCTTTTAACTCGTACTGATCCATGATATAGGGACGTTTCCCACTCAAAAGGACACCCACATAACCCTTATCCCAGTCGGTATAGCATATCCAGCCGTAATTACCATTCCTGTCGATATAGAGTGTTTTCGGCAAAATCGTTGCCACATTAACGGGTATTCCCTGCGACAGTATTTCTTCTGCCTTAGTTTCGCTTCCCGTATAAACTGTCAGCATCATCTTGGAGAGAGCTCCAAAATGATCATTCTCTCTTTCCATATACTCCGCATAAGCTTTTTTCTGAGCCTCGGTAATACCTTCCTCTGCTTTGCCATCAAATTCGATTTCCAGGTGCTCATTCTTGCCGAACAAAGAGTGCTTCTTCCAGCCCTTCCATGTATTTTTACCGTAATGGACAAGAAGACCTAAGTCATCATCGTTTATCTTGTGTAAATTTTTCAGCTGTGTTCTGGATATTACCCTCGGCTCTTCTTCCGACAGAAGCACTGCCAAACCATTATCCACGTCCCAACAACAGCCAAAGGCATATCCGAAGCTTCCGTCCCTGCAAATAAAGAGGTACCATAAAGTCATAAACTCAAAAAGCTGCGTCTCAGT
>JAFZDQ010000116.1 GCA_017561085.1 Lachnospiraceae bacterium | reverse complement strand
GTAGGTAGTATGGAGAAGTATATTGAAGGAAATAAGGCGGCATGGGAAGAGGCTTTTGATAACAGGGATGCCTCTTGGGGAGCCGATATCGTAGAGCGTATACAGGAGGAAGAGTATGCTTTTTTTAACGAAGACACCAAGAAAGTATTGCAGACGATAGATACAGAGGGAAAGGTAATCGGTCAGTTTTGCTGTAATAACGGGCGTGAATTGCTTTCTTTGGTTAAGAGTGGAAAGGCGAGCAAAGGAATTGGTTTTGATATTGCCGAGAATCAGGTAGCATTTGCCAATGAAAAAGCATCAGAACTGAATCTGCCATGTGAGTTTGAGGCAGTGAATATCTACGATATCGATGACCGCTTCAAAGAACAGTTTGATGTTGTCATCATAACAATCGGAGCACTTTGTTGGTTTAAGGATTTGAAACGCTTTTTTGCCATTGTGTCAAAATGCATGAAGCCGGGAGCAGTTATCATAATCAATGAGCAGCACCCGTGTACAAATATGTTGGCGACAGAAGGCGATGACCTATATGATCCGGAGCACAGGATAGAGTGCCGGTACTCGTATTTTGAGCATGAATGGACAGGGAATGATGGTATGTACTATATGACGCTTAAAAGCTATCATTCAAAGACATTTACTGATTTCAGCCATTCTATGTCAGAAATTGTATCAGGAATGTGTGAGAACGGGATTGTAATTACCGGCTTGCAGGAGTTTGATTATGATATCAGCGGAGGATTTACGGATATCAATCACAGCGGTTATCCGCTTTCTATGATTATACAGGGGAAGAAATAGATAATAAGCAGAACCCCTTCATTCTAAAGGTGAACAACATGATTATTTTAATTACAGGTGCCTCCCACACGGGAAAGACGGCGCTGGCGCAAAAATTACTTGAAAAATACAACTATCCGTATTTATCCATAGACCATTTAAAAATGGGACTGATCCGTAGCGGAAATACGACACTTACGCCAATGAGCGAGGATAGCGATTTGACGGCATATCTATGGCCGATTGTCCGTGAGATGATTAAGACCGCCGTTGAAAACAAGCAAAATCTGATAGTTGAGGGATGTTATATTCCGTTTAACTGGGCCAAGGATTTTGAACCGGAATATCTGGAAAACATCCGATATTATTGTCTGGTCATGAGCGAAAAATATATTAGAAATCACTTCGATAATATCAAGAATTACGCAAGCATTATTGAAAACCGTTTGGATGATTCAGACTGCACTTTGGAGAGTGTATTAGCGGACAATGCAGAAATATTAAGCCTTGCGAGGGAGCATGGAGTGAACCACCTTCTCATTGATGATGAGTACGAGGTTGATATTCATTTATAGTGTCTATCGTGTTTAAAGTGAAAATCGTGATTAGAGTGGGAAATAAGACTGACGGAGGAATTTGAAATGGTTGGACAAATGATAGCTTTAGTATCATGCGTGATGTGTGCGCTGCCTTTCTTTATCATAGCGAAATTCAACAAAGACAGCCGCGAGCCGGTCAGCTTTTGGAGCGGTGACACGTCGCTGAAAGGCATTGTCAAAAACGTACCGGAATACAATAAGGAAATGTGCGCCATGTACGGAAAGTGCGGGATTGCGTTTTTGATTACGGGTGCCGCGTTTTTGTTGGGATATCCCATTGGGATTATTTTGCTTGTATTTGATTGTACGTTGGGAATTTATGTGGTTTACAGGGTTTATAAGAAGATTTTGGCGAAGTATTCCTAATTATGAAAGTGCAGAAGTTGCGTGTCGACAACAGGCGGCAACTGATAAATTGAAATTACGTGAGGTGGATTATGCAGTTTAAATATATGAGAATTCAAGGCCGGGAGGATTCCTGGGTTACCAAATATCCCAAAGGAATTTTTTCTATGTGCTGGCGGTTAATTATGGATGGCAAGATGGAAAAGGAAGATGAGGAATTGTTCCGGGCGATAGATGACTGGTTTATAGCAAATCTTCCGGAACCGGAGGCTTGCAAAAACGGAGAAAAAGTTATCACCTTTTTCAAAACGGAAACAACCCGTGAAATGCAGGAGAAGATTGCGCCTGCCATGGAACTCCTTGATAAATATGCGCACCCTTATGATGTGGTTTATACCAATTTTGTGGGCGAAATCATTTATGAGGACGAGTGGCAGATTGCCGTTCGTGTGGAAAATGGGGAAATGGTATCATAGATATTTCTTAAAAAGAGGCGTATGATAAAACTCATAATATTACTTCGGAATTATACCGGAATAGCGGTATCCGGATGGATGAAAAGTACATTAAGAATGTATAGCCGATAGGAGAAGTCTATGATTGATTATTTAAGAGAAATGTGCAGTTATCCCGGGTTATATTACCGGCTTTTGAAGGTGAAGATTACAATCAAGCCCAAAAGGGTGAATTACGGCGAGCATAGGGATCAATATTTATTCCATTTTGCCCCCGAAGGCGAAGCGAAGGATAAAGTGGTAGTCTGGATTCACGGCGGTGGCTGGAACTCAGGAACGCCTAATAATTTTAAATATGTGGGCCAGTTTTTTGCAAAGCAGGGCTATCATTGTATTTCCTTAGGATACCGCCTTTCTCCCAAGCATAAGTACCCCATTCAAATTGAGGATGTTTGTATGGCATACCGTAAAGGCATGGAATACTTAGAGGCAGAGGGCGTAGACTGCTCCAAAATCGTGGTAACGGGTCCTTCGGCCGGGGGACATTTGTCAACTATTCTTTGTTACAGCCAGGAAGACCAGGACAGATATCAGGTGGATGCAGACAGGATGATTGGCTGTATCGGCGTGGCCGGTCCCTGCTATTTCGGCGGAGAATTATCTTGGACGCTGAGAACGCTGTTCGGACAGTTATTTGCTAAGGGCTATGATTGGAAAAAGGGCGAGCCTTATTCCTTAATGACGAAAAATCATGTGCCGCTTCTGCTGATTCACAGCAGACACGACGGTCTGGTGGATTTTGAAATGTCAGAGAAGCTTTATGAAAAAGCAAAGGAACTGGGCATGGAATGTGAGCTTTATGAGGTTGTGGATAAGAAAAACACACACTCTGTTTATAGCGCCGGAATGTTTTTGGAAACCAGAGAGACCAATCAGGGTCTTAATAAGCTTTTCAGTTGGATGGAGGAACTTTCATGAGTCAGGTAGATATCAGATTTGCGACGGAAAGTGATGTGCCGGTTATTCTTTATTTTATCAGGGAATTGGCGGCATATGAAAATATGTCGGAGGAAGTCGTTGCAACCGAAGCACTCTTAAAGGAATGGATATTTGAAAAGAAAAAGGCAGAAGTGATTCTGGCACAGGCCGAAGGAGAAACAGTGGGATTTGCGCTGTTTTTCCATAATTTCAGTACTTTCCTGGGACGGGCAGGTATCTATCTGGAAGACCTGTTTGTGAAAAAGGAGTATCGCGGCAAAGGCTACGGCAAGGCACTTTTAAAGGAACTGGCGAAAATTACGGTAGATCGCGGCTGCGGCAGATTGGAGTGGAGCTGCCTTGACTGGAACCAGCCCAGTATTGATTTTTATTTGTCTTTGGGAGCGAAGCCTATGGATGAGTGGACCGTGTACCGCCTGACAGGGGAGACGCTGGAAAACTTCGCGAAATAAGGAGCTTAACTATGGTTAGAAAAGCAACGAAAGAAGATATTCCCCGTATTGCTGAAATCATTATTTTCGGAAAAAGAGTGGCTTACCGCCCCATTTTTCAAGATGATGTGGCTTCCTTTAATGAGTTTTTGGTTGTTCCGTTGGCAGAAGAATATCAAAGAGATATCACATTACTTGATAATATGCTGGTTTATGATGATAGGATTGTAAAGGGTGTCATTAATGCAAACCCGACTGCTGAGAATGAAGTGGAAATCAGTGAGTTTTATGTAGAGCCGTTTTTTAAGGGACAGGGCATCGGACGGGCACTGATAGAAGAAGTGATTGCGCGGACGAAG
>JAFZDQ010000115.1 GCA_017561085.1 Lachnospiraceae bacterium | reverse complement strand
CAATCCCAAAGGCGGACAAGCCGTTCTGGGAATCGTCACGTCCTGTGCAGGAATTGCCATGATTTTCGGAAGTCTCATAGTTTCGGTATTACCGAAGCCTAAGGACAGAGTGAAGGTGATTTATCTGACCATGCTTTTTTCGCTGGGGTCGGAAAACTTTTTGATGGCTTTTTCCAGGGATCCGGTGTTGTGGTGCATCGGACAGATTATCGGCTGGATTTTGGTACCGGTGATGAGTGCCAACCTGGATGTGATTCTGCGGACCACGATTCCCGTGGAGCTGCAGGGGCGTGTGTACGCCTGTCGCAATACGCTACAGTTTTTCACCATTCCTATCGGCCTGTTTTGGGGCGGTTTCATGGTAGATAGTATTTGTGAACCTTTTATGCAAAAACACGGCGATTTGGGGCTGTTAAGGGCGTTATTTGGCACGGGAAAAGGTTCCGGAGCTGCGCTGATGATGTTTATTCTTGGCGTAGTCGGTACATTGCTTTGCCTGGCGACAGGACAGAAACTGAAGAAGTATCAATATATTGAAAAATAAGAGGAAAAATATATGGACGAAATCATATTAGTAGCGCCCACTATGGAATACGCTGACCAAATCGAGGCGCTCCGTGAGGAGATTTTAGAAGCCAATGACGGAGATGCTTTCGCCGGCTGCAGCAATTTGCAGGAGTGCGTGACGGCAGGAAAGTGGATAGAGGAAGTAACCGCGATGGAAAATCCGGAAACCTGTCCGGAGGGATATGTAACTGCCAATACCTATCTGGCAGTGCGCAAGGCGGACAACCGGTTAATCGGCATTATTGATTTACGACATCATATTAATAATCCGGTGTTGAGCTTGTGGGGTGGCCACATGGGTTACACCATCAGACCGTCAGAGCGGCTTAAGGGCTATGGCAAGGAGATGCTGCGCCAAAATCTGGAAAAATGCAGGGAACGCGGCATGGACAAGGTGATGATTACCTGCTTTAGATGGAACGAGGCAAGCGAAAGAACCATTCTTGCTAACGGCGGCGTTTTTGAAAAAGAAATCTTCGAGCTGGGCGAGTACATAAAAAGATTCTGGGTGACTTTATAGAAATCTGGTCAGATAAAGACGTGACATTATAGAGCTGTGAAGAGATTGCGGCTTGATTCGATGTCGCGCGTAAGTGAGGAAAAAGATGATAAAAGCAGTTATTTTTGATATGTATGAAACCTTAATTACACTACTGGCGGGACCGATGTATTTCGGTGCACACATGGCGGCGGACGCAGGAATAGAAAAGGAAAAATTCATGCCCATGTGGAACGCGGCAGAGGATGACCGCAGTGTGGGTAAGCGGACTCTGGAAGATACCGTGGAGTGGATTTTGAAGGAAAATAATTGTTATACTAAGGAGCTGTTTACAACCTTAATTCAAAAGAGAAAAGACTCCCGCAAGGCCTGCTTTGAGCACTTACATCCGGAAATCATTCCTATGCTTGATGCGCTGAAAAAGAACGGGCTGAAAATAGGACTTATCAGTAACTGTTTTTCTGAGGAAGCGGAAGTCATTAGGGAAAGTATCTTATTTCCCTACTTCGATGCGCCCTGTTTATCCTATGAGATGAAGGTACAAAAGCCGGATGAAGCGATTTTCCTTGGATGTATGAAGGCGTTGGAAGTAACCCCGCAGGAGTGCCTTTATGTGGGGGATGGCGGCAGTTTCGAGCTGGAAGCGGCTTCAAAAATTGGCATGAATGTTTTACAGGCCGCTTGGTATCTGAAAGAAGGAAGCAGACAGCCCGCGAAACGGAAACCGGAATTTACGCAGGCAGAGAGCCCCATGGAAGTGGTGGAGCATAGTGAGCGTTTGAGTGCAAATTTTGGAGGAACTTTTATGGAAAAACAAGACGCAATTACATTATTTAACTACATCCATCCGAATTTTTTCGAGCGGGAATATATTCAAAATTTGGATGAAGACGAGGTGTTTGATGAGATGCTTCTTCGGTTGGATGCGTTTGATGCGGACAAGTATGATAAAGCATTTAATGATTCGGTTACCTTTGGCTTTTTTGAAGGGGACCGTGCGGAGTTATTAAAGGCAGTGGAACAAGTCAAAGAGGGCTGGGTTAATTATTTCGGCGAGGAAGACAGAGTACTTTGCGGCTATTTTGACGGAAAAGTGGTAAGCTTTTGCCTTGTTGAAAATATGGGTACCTATACCATAAACGGGCAAACCATGAAAGTCGGCGGACCGGGATGTGTCGGAACCCTTCCGGAATATCGGGACAAAGGCATTGGCTTGATGATGGTGAAGAAGGCAACGCAGATATTGAAGGATGAAGGATACGACTATAGTTATATTCATTTTACAGGTGTTGCGCAGTGGTATGCAAAGCTCGGGTATGAGACCGTTTTGAAGTGGAGCAAGAATGGGATTGTATAATTCAGAGAAAAACTTATTGAAAGAATAATAGCGATTAATCAGAAGCCTAATGGGAGAGAGCAAAATGATTAGAAGGATGGAGCATATTGACTTGGCAAAATGTGGCATGATTTATGCCAAAGCATTTCCCATGGAACATTGGGGAATAGACTGGACAGTAGAAAACGCAACAGAATATCTTCAAGATTTTTTTGAACAGAAAAGATTTGTTGGGTATGTATATGAAGAAAATAATGAAGTGTTAGGGTGTATATTCGCGCTTTGTAAGATTTCCGGAAGTAAAGAAGAGATTTACATTAATGAGATGGCAGTACTTCCTGAAAGACAAGGCCATGGAATAGGCAAACAGTTATTAAACGCTATCAAAGATTATAGTAAAGACAAGGGACTTGCGGGCATTGTTCTTTATACAAGTGAGTATGCGCCGGCGGCGAAGTTTTACGAAAAGAACGGATTTAAGCTATCAAAAGGGACTATATGTATGTATTGCGAATAATTGAAAGGTAGTGTATGGAGAAAGATATATTTATCAAATATAAAATGAGTAGTAGAGATGAAGCAGTAATCTTTTTGAAAAGTCTTTGGAATGAAACGCCGAAGCCCTGTCCACTGTGCGAAGGAAGATTAGATTTTCTACATAAAAAGGCGAAGAAAAGTAATTCCGATTGGATTTGCACGGTTTGCGGTGAAAGATTCGATGCTATCAAAATACTGAATCAGTTAAATGAGGGGTAGAGGATGAGAAATGCATAATTACATAATAGAAACAGAGAGATTAATATTACGTCCCCTTAAAATTGAGGACGCAAAAGCCGTATATCAGTGGGTAAGTGATGAGAGGGTTGCCAGATATATGGTATATAATACATACACATCTGTGGAAGCTGTCGTAGAGTGGCTTTCCATGCGTCAGCAACCGGATGAAGAATACCATTTTGGTTTTGTTCGAAAGGAAGATGGTTTGCTTATTGGAAGCGGAAGTATTGGACCTGACAGTAATAGAAACGGATTTTGGAAGTTTGGCTATAATTTCCGATACGATTGTTGGGGGAATGGTTATGCTACTGAAGCCACTAAGGCAATGATTAAGTTTGCCAATGAACACTTTGGTATAACCAAGTTTTCTTCCAGCCATGTAGAACAGAATAAAGCTTCCGGTCACGTTATGGAGAAATGCGGCCTTCATTTTGTGAAATACGGACAGTTTGAAAAACTCGATGGAAGCAACAAAATGCGTTCCATGGAATACGAAGGAGAAATTAGTATATTTTAGTGAAGGATTAAAGAATTATGAATGCAAAATTATTAGGTTTTTTTAGTGGCTTTCCTACACGCCACTTTACAGATAGTATTGCGGATATGTTGAAACAGGAGTTAACCGTTAGGGACAGTCTTGTGTTTGTCAGCTGTTATCCGGATAATCATGCACAAAACGATGAAGATTCTCACGGAATGCATCGGATGTTTGCGGAGAGAGATATGGCTTTTGCAAGTCATCGTGTGATTGATAGCAGGACCGAAGCAGAAGATGCAGTGAAATTAATCAAAGAAGCCTCCTGTATTTTTCTGATGGGTGGAAATGCGACCTTGCAACATAACTTAATGTGTGAAAAAGGAATTGTGAATGAAATTCGCCAAAGCAGCGCCGTAATACTGGGCGTAAGCGCAGGCGCTATGAATATGGGAAATCCTACGGTGGATATTTATGAAACCCAGGTTCCTTATGAAGGATTGGGCTTTGCGCAGCTTACCGTTAAGGCGCATTATTTGTCGGAGGATGATTTTTTCGTAGAACCTTTAAAGCAGGTTTCCATGGAAATTCCGGTGTGCCTTATGACGGATGAAAGTGCTATTTTTGTGAAAAATCAGACCGTTACACAGATAGGAGAAATCTATTGGATGGACAAGGGCGAGATTAAGCCTATTACGCAAGCACAGTTGGAGAGGATTGTATTCTAAGGAGGAATTATGAATCAAGTTACCTACTCACTAATTGGAAATTATATGAATTCCTGTATGGAAGACAGCGCCCATGATAATTCGCACATATACCGTGTGTTATACAATGCACTGCGCATTGCCAAAAAGGAAGAGGACGTTGACTATGATGTATTAATTTGTGCATGCCTGTTACATGACATCGGCCGGAAGGAGCAGTTTGCCAATCCGGAAGTATGCCACGCTATAGTGGGTAGTGAAAAAGCCTATACTTTTTTAATTGATAATGGTTTTAAAGTGCAATATGCCGATCAGGTGCGGCACTGCATCAAAGCCCACAGATACAGGAAAAACAGTCCACCGGAAACCATAGAGGCGAAGATTTTGTATGATGCGGACAAGCTGGATGTAGCGGGCGCAATGGGAATTGCCCGCACACTGATTTACAAAGGAATCGTTTCGGAACCTTTGTATTCTCTTTTGCCGGATGGTTCTGTTTCAAACGGTGAGAACGATGAAAAGCCCTCTTTTTTCCAAGAATACAAGTATAAATTGGAAAACATTTACTCCAATTTTTATACAGCTGAGGCGGAAGTGATTGCGAAGGAAAGACAGGCCGCCGCGGTTGCGTTTTATAACAGCTTGTTTGAAGAGGTTAAGGATTCCTATGAAAACGGAAAAGAGGAGCTTGGTAGGATACTGGAATAGTCAGAAAGGAAAAGATGATTTATGAAAATACAAATCAGCGATAATCTGATTAAGCATTATTTGCAAAATGTTTATTTTATCAATGGTCACAGTTATGCGGGCAAATCCACAATGGTGAAGATGCTGGCAGAGCGTTTTGATATGATTGCGTGCGGAGAAAATTATCACGATGCTTTTCCCCGTGAGAAGCTGTCCCGCTGGAAACAGCCGGGTTTATGCTATTTTGATACCATGAGCGGCTGGGAAGAGTGGCTGAATATGACCCCGGAGGAGCATTATAACTGGACCTATCAGGTGTCTCAGGAGTGTATTGAAGTGGAAATCCTTGAGTTGATTAAGCTGGCAGCAAGCGGCAAAAAAATCATTGTGGATACCAATATTCCCCCGGAAGTGCTACGGGAAATCTCTGATTACAACCATGTGGCAATCATGCTTTGTGACCCGCCGGATATTTGCTTTACCAAGTTTTTTGACCGTGATGACCCGGACAAAAAGTTTATGATGGACCAAATTAAACAGTGTAAGGACCCTGAGAAAACTTTGGAGAATTTTAACTCATGGGCATTGTATCATCCGCCAATGGAGACGGATTGGGAACATACGGGCTTTTTCTCCTATACCCGTTCGGATTTTGAGAATGATACGAGAGAAGAAGTGCTGGAGGCACTGGCGAAGCATTTTGGGTTATTGAAAGAATAAAAACAGATAGGTAAACCAGCAGTTGATAAAGAAATGGAGTAGCTATGATTATAGAATTTAATCAATTATGCATTAGAAATGCCGAGAAAAAGGATTGTGAGCAATTAGCAAAATGGTGGAATGACGGAAAAGTAATGGCTCATGCGGGTTTCCCCAATGGACTTGGAACATCTGCTGCAGAAATAGAAAAACAAATCAGCAATGACAGTGATGAGACAAAAAGGCGATTAGTTATAGAATATAAAAGTGTATTAATTGGCGAGATGAGTTATTATGTGTATGAAAATGCAAAATATGAGATAGGAATAAAGATATGTGAGCTTGATTATCAGGAAAAGGGACTTGGAAAAATTGTACTAAGTATGTTAATCGAAGAATTGTTCCATATGGGAGCAGAACTTGTCTTTTTAGATACTAATCTTAATAATTCCAGAGCACAGCATGTATATGAAGCATTAGGGTTTAGAAGAATTAGAGTTCGCAAAGATTCATGGAGAAATCAGTTAGGCGAGTTGCAGTCATTTATTGATTATGAATTGACGAAAGAGAATTTTTGTAATTTAAAGAATTGATAAATTACAATGTGTGGAGGTAGAAATGAATATTGAATATAGAAAAGCGGATCTTACAGATGCAGAATTGTTAATAGATATATATAACTCTGCGTTTTATAGTGATTACATTAAATATGGTGAATGTCCTGCGTATGGTCAGACGAAAGAAATGATGGAGAAATCCATATTAAATTTTCCCAAGTTTATTATTCTATTCAATAACAAACCGGTTGGTTGTGTTTCTTGTAAAAAGGTAGAAGTGGGAGTATATGAAGTTGGCTGTTTGTGTGTTATTCCAGAGTTTCAAGGAAAAGGAATAGGAACACAAGCAATAAAATTTATAACATCGCATTACGAGGATTGGGATAAATTAACCTTAGTCACACCCATAGACAAAAAGGAAAATGTAAAGTTTTATACAGAAAAATGTAGATTTGATATAGTGTCTATGGAGATGGATGGAAATGTTAAAGTAGCACGATTTGTTTTAGAAAAGTAAGATTTCAGCAAATATCGTGCAGGTGATTTAAAGAGAAGTATTTGGAGTGAGAGAAGAAGAAAAAATGATTTACTATAAAGACGATGAACTGGTAATTCGCAATATGGAAGAAGCGGTATTGTTTCGAAGGAGGAATGCCTTTCTTTAGCGGACGACTTTTTGCTCCAAATGGGATTGCCGGATGTGGACATGGTAAATTTGTTCAGAAACTTTCTGGTAATGTATGATGTAAAGCCACAGAAACTCAGAGAAATAGAAAAAGTAAGCAGTTGTGAAGAAGAAATCAAGTCTTTTCATGAATTATATTTGCTTCCCGGAGTAAAAGAAATTCGTGCCAGATTGTATTATGAAGCCGGGTATAAATTCCTTGCAGATATTGCAGCTGTGCTGCCGGAGCAGATTATTTATGATACGGGAGAAGTTATTAAGCAAAAAAACTTAGATTTAAAAGTGCCGTTGCTCAAAGAAGTAAAAACGCATATCACAGTGGCAAAGGCTTATACCTATTATCAGTGAAGGGAAAAGATGGTTTATGAAAATGCAAATTTATTTATCTGGATTTGATAAAGTAACCCAAATTTCAAAAGGAATGTCCGGAGACCAAAAATATCTGGTAGAAAAGGGAGGCCGGACATACCTTCTGCGGAGTGCCGATAGTTCCGAATACATACAGAAAAAGAAAGAGTATGATTATTTGAATCACCTGAGCAAAGCCAAACTTTCCGTGCCGGAGTGTATTGCCTTTGAAAAATGTGATGAGGACGAAAAGGTTTATACTTTGCTTTCGTGGATAACGGGAGAAGAAGCAGAGGAAATTATTCCGAAAGTAACTGAAAGAGAGCAGTATAGTTATGGTGTGCTGGCAGGGAAGATTCTCAGGGAGATACATGAAAATTCTCCCAAGATAGATACTTCAAAGAATTGGTACGACCGATATTTTGAAGTGATTGAGCCGAGAATTTATGCTTTTCGCCAAGAAGGAATTCCGTTTGAGGGACATGAAAAAATTCTGCGGTTTATTGAAGAGAACAAGAAACTTCTGAAATCACGTCCCTTGTGCCATCATCATGGTGATTACCATTTGGGAAATCTGATTATCAACGAGGAGAAATTGTGGGTTATCGACTGGCACACAATAGATTTTGATAATATTGGAGACCCCTGGTATGAGTTTAATCGGATTAGTACCGAGTATCCGATGTTTGCTAAAGGGCAAATTGATGGATATTTTGAGAACCAGGTGCCGGAAGAATTTTGGAAGTTATTTGCGCTGTATCTTTCTGCAAGTGCCATTACATCCATTGTCTGGGCCAAATATTGGGCTCCGGATGAACTGGATTCAATTATGGAACTGAATAAAAGCGTGTTACGTATATTTGATGGTATGGAGAATCCTATTCCGCTTTGGTATCGCCGGTAACTATCATACGATTATAAAGGAAAAGAAGAATGAGATATCAAATTAAGCATGCGTTGGTACAATACGCTGCGAATACTATATTAGAGGATGTAAATTTTGAAATACACGACCGGGAAAAGATTGCCGTGGTAGGCAGGAACGGATGTGGAAAAACCACCCTGCTGAAGCTGATTGCCGGGGATATCCACATGAATAATTTGGATAGTGACGAAGAGTGCGGCATCGTAATGGCAGGCAAGCAGGAAATCGGGTTTCTGCGACAAATCAGTTTTCCGGATGGGGAAGTGACGGTGGAGGACGAAATTAAGAAAGTCTTTGCACCGGTATTTGCCTGTGAAAAGCGCATGGCAGAGTTAGAGGCGCTTATGCAGGAAGAGGGAGAAAGTCCGGCGCTGTTCGGAGAATATGACTTTTTACAAAAGAAGATGGAAGCCCTGCAGGGTTATACTTGGAAAAGGGATATGGAGGTCATGTTCCAACAGTTTGGGTTTGCATTAGAGGATTTGCAAAGACCTATCGGAAGCTTTTCGGGCGGCCAGCAGACCAAGGTGGCTTTTATAAAGCTTTTGCTCAGCAGACCTGATATTATGCTTCTGGATGAGCCTACCAACCACTTGGATTTACCAACCATTGAATGGCTGGAAAATTACCTGAAAAACTATGACAAAGCAGTGGTAATTGTTTCCCATGACAGAATGTTTTTGGACCGGATTATTGATGTGACTTATGAAATTGAGTATCATCGCATCAAACGTTATCCGGGCAATTATTCTGCCTTTCTCAAGCGTAAGGAAGAGGATTTGCTGAAGCAGGAAAAGGATTACGAGCTGCAGCAAAAGGAAATCCAAAGGCTGACGGAGTGGATAGAAATGTGGAAAAACACGCCTACCAAGGTGGCGGCAACCCGATCCAAGAGAATGGCCATTGAGCACATGGTGAAGATTGAAAAGCCCAGGCGCTTTGACACCAAAACCTTCCACATTTTGTTTCAGCCGCGGATAGAGAGTTATTCGAATGTATTGAATGTCAAAAATCTGAAAATCGGTTATGATAGTGAGCTTAGTCAGGTTAGTTTTCTTTTGCGAAAGAAAGAGCGCTTGGCGATTTTGGGCGAAAACGGTAAGGGGAAATCCACATTACTAAAAACATTGGTAGGAATCGTACCTCCTTTGGGCGGAAGCTTTGTGATAGGACAAAACGTGGAATATGGATATTTTGATCAGCAAAAAGCCGTGGTGGATGATGCTGACCCTAAGCAGACCGTTTTGGAGAATTTTTGGGAAGTGTATCCTGATTTAAAAAGAGAAGAAGTGCGTAGTGCCTTGGGAAGCTTCTTATTTTCCGGTGAGGAAGTGGAAAAGCTTATGGGACAGCTTTCCGGTGGAGAAAAAGTACGTCTGGCGCTTTGTAAGATGATGCAGACCAAACCTAATCTGCTGATATTGGACGAGCCCACCAATCACATGGATATTATGGGCAAGCAGGCCTTGGAACAAATGCTGCAGGTATTTGAAGGCACGGTTCTTTTCGTGTCTCACGACCGGTATTTTATCAAGCAGGTAGCGACGGGTATTTTGGAATTTGACCGGGATAAGGTAACCCAGTATGACTGCGACTATGAGGAGTATCTGGCAGAAAAGCAGAAACGGGAGAATCTAAGCAGAGCCGATGCGGGTAAGAAAAATGCGACATCATCCGGCCTACAAAAAAATGGCAGCGGAAATGAAAAGAAGAATGGGGAGCCTACGCTTGAGGATGTATTCAACAAAAAAGAATATTATAATCCCGGTAAGGTAAAATCCCGTCTGATAAAGCAGTTGGAAAAATATTACAAGCAACTTACGGAAAGCGAAGAAAAAGTAAATGAACTGAAACTCCGGTTGATGGATCCGGCACTTTCGTCAGATTACCAGACGCTTATGGAGCTACAAACGGAATTGGACGGCGAGGAGCATCTGCAGGAGAGTCTTTTGGAGAGAATCCTGGAGTCGGAGACGGAACTGGAAGGGATTACTATACACCTATAAATGCGGAGTAAATTGCTATGACAGAAGTAGTACATTGAAGTTTAGATTAGAGAGGTTTTTATGGAATACAAAGTGTTGGAAAAGCAAGATGTTGAGTTAATGAAATATTTCGTTGATGATGAAAATACAAAGTATGATGAGGACTTTCTTGGTGCTTTTTTGCAAGAGAAAAATGCCTATGCCTATATTGCGAAAGAAGACGGTATGGTAGTTGGTTTTGCATACGGATATGTATTGGTTAAGCCGGATGGGCGTAGGGATTTTTACTTACACGCAATAGATATAATGGAAGGTTATCAGAAACATGGTTACGGGACAGAATTGATGAAATATATTCATACCCATTCAAAAAATATCGGATGTGCGAAATTGTTTTTGATAACTAACAAGAGCAATGTTTCTGCTTGCAGATGCTATGAAAATGCAGGGGGAACCAGTAAAGCTACGGATGATATTGTGTATGTTTTTAGAGAGTAGTAATTGGGTTATTTAACTTTGAAGCTGTGGAGGAAATATTATGGAAAATATAATAGGAGCAGTTGTTATTGATAAAAACAAAAAGTAAACTTGAATTGACCGAGCTCTTTAGAGCGAGGGATACTTCTTGTCCGAAGGGCAAGAAGGTGGATTATAGAAATAAAAAAGAAGTATACGAATAAAAGAAAAAGCAAAATCCTATTAATGACAAAAAATTGAAATTAAGT
>JAFZDQ010000114.1 GCA_017561085.1 Lachnospiraceae bacterium | reverse complement strand
GGTATGACTGTAGGTGTCGCTGTCGGCGTTGCTGTAGGAGCTACCGTAGGTGTCGCTGCAGGCGTTGCCGTAGGTGCTACAGTGGGGCTAGCTACCGGCGTTGCCGTGGGGGTTGCTACCGGCTTTGTAGTCGGTTTCGGTGTAGCTGTGTGTTTCACTGTAGGTTTTGCCGTGGGTGCCGTTGTGGGCTCCGTTGTAGGTGTTCCTGCCGGTGTTGCCGTAGGTCCTACTATAGGTGTTGCCGTAGGTGTCGCTGTAGGTGTTGCCGTGGGCGTCGCCGTAGGCTTCGCTGTAGGTGTTGCCGTAGGTGCCACTGTAGGCGTTGCCGTGGGCGTCGCCGCAGGCTTCGCTGTAGGTGTTGCAGTAGGCATTGCCGTGGGCGTTGCCATAGGTGTCGCTGTCGGCGCTGCTGTTGGTGCTAATGTGGGCACTACTGCTGGCCCTGGTGTTGCTGTAGGTGTTGCCGTAGGTGTTGCTGTAGGTGTTGCCGTAGGTGTCGCCGTGGGTGTTGCCGTAGGTGCTACTGTAGGCGTTGCTGTTGGCGTTGCCGTAGGTGTCGCTGTAGGCGTTGCTGTAGGTGTTGCCGTAGGTGTTGCCGTGGGTGTTGCCGTAGGTGTTGCCGTGGGTGTTGCCGTAGGTGTTGCTGTAGGTGTCGCCGTGGGTGTTGCTGTAGGTGTTGCTGTAGGCGTTGCCGTAGGTGTCGCCGTGGGCGTTGCTGTCGGAGTTGCCGTAGGTGTTGCCGTGGGTTCTACTGCCACCTTCATATTATTAAATTCAACCTTTGAAACCAAATTTCCACTATTATTGGCTACTGATTCACTACTTCCCCTATAATAAGATATGGAATCAATACTAAATTCTTCATCAATCGCCCGATATATAACTTTAACCTTTACAATATACTGATTTGTATCATAATTGTACGAGGTATCCTCACCTTTGTATTCCGAAATACGATAATAATACTCTCCGCCTTGCGTAAATTCACCGGCTGAAAACTCTATTTCCTCTCCATTATTTGTTTTTCTGTCTACTTCAACCCACCCGCTGGGATTGCTATAGTCTCTTTTTTCCAAAATAAATGTAAATTGCTCATTCGCGTTCGGCACATTGCCATCTACTTTTTTATATGCACGAATACCGATTTCTGTCGGTGTCAAATTTACCATATCTTCTTCCGGCATATCATTCCAAACACAATGGAACTCTCCTCCGGGATTTGTAAAGGACTTCGCCACTAACCACCCGGATGTAAGTGCATTCAAAGTAACATTTGCATTTGGAGCCACTACTACAGCCATCATTTCACTAACTCCGACTGTCTCTGCGTTAGGCATATTAAAGATAAGTGTTTGAGCAAAAGGATCATACTGCTTACCCGAACCACTTCCATATACTCCGGAATCAGTATCTGTATGGCGCACTTCCAATTTACCAACAGATACATTACTACCTTCTATGTTAAAAACAATTGTTTGCGTAGACTTCTTCTTAATGAATAAATCTGTTAATGATGCAGCTTCTCCTGCAGGCACATTGATATAATAAGTTCCTTCAGGGAACTCCGAAATGTCAATCTGCTTTGATTTACCGGTAGTACTTCCTACCGCATTGCTTAAAATGTCACCATAATTAATTCCATACTGCTGCGCATTTTGACTTAACGTTTGGGAAGATGCCTTTACATGATTCAGCAAACCATCAACATATCCATCTAATTCTTCCTTAGATGCAAATATCTTTTTACCGGTCTGACCACTGTAACCGGAAAATGCTATTTGGGAAGAGTTTTCTAATGTACACCATACATCAACAACCTTTTCATTACCCATTGCCGCATCTATGCTCACATTCCCCTTCACGTCTGCAATTACAAATACACCGGGATTTTGCTCATCCCCGGTATCTTTTCCGCCGGTAACGTTTATCGAACTTGCAGATAAACTCTTCGTTGCCAAATTGGTATCGGAATGTCCTTTCAAATTAATTTCTTCGGCGACGATTCCATAATAAACAGCATCGCCCAAAACATTCCTAAATTCATAGGCAGGGCCTGGCGCAATTGTTACATCTCCATCTTCAATTTCATTCACAAATTCAATTTCACCAAATTCTGCAAGCAACAGACCGTTCCGTTGATTTTCCAACGCAACCATTTCATCGGCCTGCTGTTCATATTCAAAAAAGAGGGTTACATCCTCAGTAAATTCTACCCAGTCTGCTCCGTTAAAGTAGCTAATAACCGTAGTTTTGTGTAGTTTATCATCTACTACCGCCTCTAATGTTTCTTTCTTCATCTGTAAAACGGATGCACCTTCAGCCATAGTTACGACACCAGTGTAAACATATCCTTCTATCGCAGGCGCAAAAGTTTCAGGTTCTACAATCTCTTCTATCGGAATGACAAAAGCTTCCGCATCAGAAATCTCATTACCATAAGCTCTGCATACACCGGATACAACCACACTTTTATCAATCAAAACTACACCCATTTCCGTTGTTCCTTCAGGAGCGGGTGTTTCTTCGGTACCGGGTTCTTCTGTAGACACAGGTACTTCTGTAGTGCCGGGAACTTCTGTGGATGCAGGTGCTTCCGTAGCTACCGGCACGTCATCCGCAACTGGTGTTTCTAAGGGCTGCGGCTCTTGCATGGGTACTTCCGTAGGTGCATCCGTACTCTCTGGCACAACCGGTTCCTGCACAGATTCCGGCTCCTTCGTCGGCTCAAGTTCTGTAACGTCCGTAGGAACTTCGGCAGAGATTACATCATCCCCGCTTTCACTTTCTACCGGCGCAGTCACCTCTTTATCCGAAACATTACTATGCAACAATCCCTCAGCATATAAAGGTATCGTATTCGTAAATACAATTACAACAAACATAAACATTGCAATTGTCTGTATTATATTTTTCTTAATATTTCCATTCTTCATAGGTCTACCTCAAATTCCCATTTCACAAATAGGTATAATTTCCTATTATATAATTATTTTATATTGTTTTCAAAGTGTATACAATATAATAATTCGACAAAAAATCCCCTTCTCTATATATTAAAAACTACGAAACTACGAAAAAACGGCTAATGACTCAATCTATGTCATTAACCGCTTAATCTTTTATTCCTTGTATTTCTTATATTTTTTATTGTAAATCAGGAAGCAACTTGCCGTTAACGCTGTTCCCAACGCTACATTTAGCAGCAGCATCCAAACTAACATCGCTATGCTATCTCCCGTCATGGGACGTCTGCGTTTACCTAACACTGCATACTCCACACCTCTCTTGACACCAAGTACTGCAGCTTCTTTTACATCCGGTATCACTACCGGCTCCATTACTGTCTCAATTAATTCGCCGCCCGGTCCGGGACCTTCTTCTTCCGGTGGCACCGTAGGCGGTGCTGTCGGTGGCGTGGTCGGGTCTATCGGCGGTTGAGGCGTTTCCTCAACTGTGGGCGTCGGTGTTGCCGTAGGTGTCGCCGTTGGCGTAGGTGTAGGCGTCGCTGTCGGTGTTGCCGTCGGAGTTGCCGTTGGTGTCGCTGTAGGTGTCGCCGTGGGCGTTGCCGTGGGCGTAGGTGTCGCCGTGGGTGTCGCCGTTGGTGTAGGTGTCGGTGTCGCCATGGGTGTAGGTGTAGGCGTTGCCGTTGGCGTAGGTGTCACCGTAGGCGTCGCTGTCGGCGTCGCCGTTGGTGTAGGCGTTGGTGTAGGTGTCGGTGTCGCCGTTGGTGTAGGTGTTGGTGTAGGTGTCGGTGTCGCCGTCGGTGTCGCTGTCGGCGTAGGAGTCGGCGTAGGAGTCGGTTCCGGCTCCTTCTCGTTTGAAACCTTTAATATACCGTCTTCCAATACAACCGCTTGTCCATTACACTCTACTGACACTTGTCCGTCAGCACTTACCGTAATTACATACTCGTCTTCTAACAGCTTATAGCCATCCGGTGCCATGACCTCTTTCAAGATATATACGCAATCTGTTTCCAATCCGCTGAACACGATACGTCCTGCCACATTGGAAGTCTGTCGGATTTCTTCCGAACTGTTTTCTTTCGTCAAAATAAACTCTGCACCCTCAAGGGCATTTTGTTCTTCGTCCGTTTTCTTGATTTCAAGAGTAGGCTGCTTATTAATTACCGGAATTACCGCATCCATCTGATAAGTGGATACTTCATCAATTCCTTCCGGTATCTGCGGTGCAACCGTATCCTGGTCAGCTGCAACCCAAAAATAACGTTCTTTTGCGTCCAGAACATATCCGTTTGGAGCCTTCGTTTCTACGTATTTGTACAATACGCCGGGCTGCACGCCTGCTATTTTTACCAGATTTGCATATAGTCCGTCGGTTTCTACCTCAAATTCATTACTTCCGTTACTGTTTTGATACGCTACCCATTTTTCTCTTTGCGCATCATAAACAAAGACCTCAAACACAGCGCCTGTCAACACAGTATTATCAACGCTTATTTTTCTAAGATAAATACTGTTTGTAGAAGCCACTGCTCCGCTGCTGAAAATCTCCATGTTCAGCACCGTTTCTTCCACTTGGGAATCATTTTCCCGCCCTTCAAAATAAACGGTATTGGAAATTCCTTCTACCACATCGCCGACCTGTCCCTGTACAAAAACAGTATAAGTAATTTGTAACTTTTTATTGTCAGGTACCGTCAGTCTGAACCCGTTATCACTTGTCAGCATTTCACAATCGGCATCGATTGTCGCCCCGGTTTCTACATCTGTTACGCGAATCGTTTCCGTAAATAAAACCGTACGGCTATCCATGATATCAATCAAATCTATGGTCGATGCATTTGGCAACAAATCATATCCGTTGGGATTCACATTGATTGTATAAAAAATCCGGTTCGTCTGGTCATTTGATTCCGGGTCTCTTTGGGAACCCGTTTTATTCAGGCATTCATAGTAAACTTCTTCTGTTGCCTGCGCATCACCCAAGAAGGTACCGTCTTCCAATTCTTCCACTACATAATTGGTAAATACTTTCGCATGATCTTCGTCAAAATATTTACCCAAAATAATCTGCGGATCATCCACCTTCGTTGTCACTTTAACTGCTACTGTGGCTCCGTTTCCGGCAACCACACCGTTTATCTTGATTCTTACTGTGGAACTTCCGTCAGTATTTTGAACAACATCTCCAATCTTTTCTACACTGTACAACTTGTTTGCCCAGTCTTTATTTCCGCAATTTTCTTTGTCGAGCACGCAATCTACAAAAGTTAATCCTTTAGGAATCACTTCGTTCAGATAAAGAACCCCTTTATTTTTGCCGCTCTTATTCGCTATAATCAGCCAATCAATGGTGTTTTCTTCCTGATTATACCCCAAAGAACTTTTCGTTACATCACCGCCAAGATATTCTGTTCTTGCAAAGGTAGAGTCATCATAGGTTCCCGGCATCAATTGGTATCTCACCGTATTACTTAAATAATGCCCCTTATTATCCATAGCCTCTGCGGTACTTCTATAATTCACAGTAAGCGGGTTACTTTCACTACAGTCTTCGAAAACCTTTTTAAAGTATATTGCATACTTAACCGCTTTTTCATTTTGTGCGAAATAATCCTCTATCGTGAAAACAGTATCTCCCTGCATTACATACACATCATAATAAGACGGGTCCACTGTTTCTCCCTGATACTGCAAGGTAATGCTCTCGATATCATCTTTTCTAAAAGTGGTTGCATCCGGTGTACTAATGTAATCTATCAGGTAACTGCCTTCTCTGATGATAGATTCTACTTTACAATTCCAATAAATTTTATCATATATTGATTTCGTAAAGCCTTTGGTTACCTTCGCACTGCCGGCACCGGTTCCCTCTACACTGTCCCAGAAAGGCAGACCTTCTCCGTCACCGGGGCCTAATCCTGCATTGTTCTGATATTTGGTAGCCGCGCCGTTTGAACCTACCGGTCTTGCTTTGTAATGTAATTCTACATAGGTATCACCATACGCCTCCGGTAACACATAGGTAAAACTATTAATTTCATCTTCACTAAAACTATGGGTCCCTGCCAGTTGCATACTTGCCCACTGTCCGCTGTAAGAAGGGGTATCCGGCTCACCCTTATTAAAACGTTCCAAAGGTGTCCAGATTTCCATATCACCGTATAATTCCCAACCTTCCATTAATTCATCTTTTATCGTCCAGCCGGTTAAATTCTTACGGTTACTGATAATCTGATTATTACCGTTCCGCATTACATTCAGTCTGATTACAAATTCAATATATCCGTTTTCATTGATGGCACTCTTATCAAGCCAGGTTTTTGAATAATTCCTGACTACCTTTTGTTCATCATAGGATTCGTTTCCACCAACAGAAATATTTGCTTTATTTACCAAACTATGATTAGCGGAATTGCCATCCCCGTTCCTATACCAAATATCTTCTTCCAGCGAATTATCTGATGCATTATCTTTTATTTTCACGGCATAGGTAAGCGTATAGGTTTCATTGGCAGGCAAAGTATCAATTTCCCAAGTAAAGCACTTATTAGCTAAATCCTTGGTAATTGCTCCCTCCGGAATCGTTACGGTTTCTCCGGCTTTATTTTTCAGGACAAAATAAACATAATCCTCTACGAAATCCTTACTGTCACCGCCATCGGCTCCATCCTCATACCAATCCTTAACTACAACATCGGAAACAGGCCAATCTCCTTTATTTTCAACCGTTAAAGTATAGGAAATAAGATGAATTCCGGTTTCATTATAATCAAAGTTTTGCGCACTATATTCCTTTGCCAAGTCAATATTGGTATTTACCTTAAATACAGAGGTTGCCTTCTCCGGCACTTCCATCTCATCAGAAAGAACGGAGGCCGTATTTTCTACCGCAACAACTTCCTGCTGTGACATTTTGACCTGATAGGTAAGTGTCTTGGTTTCGCCGGGCACCATAGTTCCGATTTCCCATACAAAGCTGCTGTCTGCTTCTCCTTTGGTAATCGCTATCCTTGCATCCTCCGGCACAAAGGTGCCTTCTTTATAGTAAAAATCAGAAGGAAGCGCAGAAAGAACATCCGTTACCCTTACATTTGTCATGGGAACGGTGTTTTCTTCCGGTGTTTTTACCACAATCTGATAGGTAACCAAACCATTTTCGCTATCTACCTGTGTATGCTCTTTTTCGATTTCGATATCTGTTTTAACAACAATTTCTTTTTCTTCGTATTCAAATTCAAAGTCAAGATTTCCGAACACTAACTTTTCTGTATCTTCTTCATCCGGCGGCATGTTTTCTTCATACAATGTACCTTCAAAATTCACGGAAATGTCATTGACCTTATAGCCGTTTGCCTGCAAATATTCTTCATCTATCTGCATCACAATCTTACCGCCACACTCCTGGCCGGGTGTGATGGCATATGTACCGATTGCATTTCCCAGGGCATCCTTTACAATTCCATCTGTTACTTCTTTTACATGAAATAAAAAATCAGGAATATCATACTCTAAGTAATCCAAATGATCTACGGTAACACTTTCCGTAGGTACATTAAAAGAGAGATTTACTCTGATATAGTCATCAGGACTTAAAGTCACACCGGGCTGCTTGGTCACAAAAACGCCGTCTTCTTCCACAGCAAGCTGCAGTGCTTTCAACCAGGTATTCATGTGATAAATATCACTTACCGGCCCTACAACCGGTTCCTGTGTAGGTGCCTCCGTAGGTTCTTCTGTGGCTTCTGCTGTGGGTGCTTCAGTGGCTTCTGCTGTGGGCGCTTCCGTGGCTTCCGCTGTGGGTGCTTCCGTGGCTTCCGCCGTGGGTGCTTCCGTGGCTTCCGCTGTGGGTGCTTCTGTGGCTTCCGCTGTGGGTGCTTCCGTGGCTTCCGCTGTGGGTGCTTCTGTGGCTTCCGCTGTGGGTGCTTCCGTAGGAACCTCCATCTCAGGTGCTTCAAAGATTTCGATATCATCCGGCTCAGATTCGCTACCCTCTGTCGGGATTTCATAAACCTCCGGCATTACAATTTCGCCATCTTTTATCTCACCGGCCCGTCCCAACGACTGCGCATAAATAGACATTGTTGCATTCAAAAAGATTAGCAATGCCATAAACACAGTAATTGCCTTGAATATGTACTTTTTTCTCCTTCGTAATACTTCCTTCATAAGAAAACCCCTTGCTATTTAAGTAATATTTTCGACATTTTACACAATTATATGATTTTATTTTATATCATTTTTATAATTATTGCAATTATCAAAATTTCATAGATTAATAGTTTTATTATTGTGCAGATAGTAAAAAAGTACTATTTCCAGTCAAAAAAAGTGCCTTGGCAGTCATAGACCACCAAAGCACCTCTCTTATATTCCTTATAGAAAAATCAAATGACTACAAATTAGTAGTTTACGATCTTACCAAAGTCAGCCTTTAAGGAAGCACCACCAACAAGACCTCCGTCGATGTCGGGCTGTGCGAATAATTCAGCTGCATTTGCTGCGCTTACAGAACCGCCGTACTGGATACGAACAGCTTCTGCTGTAGCATTATCATACATTTCAGCGATGCAGTCACGGATTCCCTTACATACTTCCTGAGCCTGCTCTGTAGTAGCAGTTTTACCTGTACCGATAGCCCAGATAGGTTCGTAAGCGATAACCATTCCCTTAACCTGGTCAGCTGTTACACCAACTAAGTCAGACTTAATCTGAAGTCTGATCCAGTCCATGGTAACACCCATTTCTCTCTGTTCAAGAGATTCACCACAGCAAAGAATCGGAATAAGACCTGCTTCCAGAGCCTTTTTCACTTTCTTATTTAACATAACGTCACATTCTTTGAAGTAGTCACGTCTTTCGGAATGTCCGATGATTACATACTTAACGCCTGCATCTACTAACATTTCTGCAGAGATTTCGCCTGTGTAAGCACCTTTTTCTTCAAAGTACATATTTTCAGCACCAACTGCTACGTTTGTACCTTTAACAGCTTCAACAACGGGAACGATGTCGATAGCAGGTACACAGTAAACTACATCTACTGTTTCAGATGCTACTAAATCTTTTAATTCAGCACATAAAGCAACTGCCTGGGAAGGAGTCATGTTCATTTTCCAGTTGCCGGCTACGATTTTCTTTCTTGCCATACTGATTATCTCCTTAAAATATCTTATTTATTATCTGCTGCGTCTACACCGGGAAGTACCTTACCCTCTAAGAATTCAAGGGAAGCACCGCCACCTGTAGAGATGTGGCTCATCTTGTCAGCAAAACCAAGCTGGTTAACAGCTGCTGCGGAATCACCACCACCGATGATTGTTGTTGCATCAGTTTCAGCTAAAGCCTTAGCTACAGCGATAGTACCTTTTGCAAGGATGGGGTTTTCGAATACGCCCATAGGTCCGTTCCAAACAACAGTCTTAGCGGATTTAACAGCATCAGCATAAAGAGCTGCTGTCTTATCGCCGATATCAAGACCTTCCATATCAGCAGGAATCTTGTCAGCATCTACAACAGATACTTCGATTTCAGCGTCGATAGGGTTAGGGAAACCGGCTGCGATTGTTGTATCAACGGGAAGTAATAACTGCTTGCCGAGTTCTTCAGCCTTAGCCATCATTTCCTTACAGTAATCGATCTTTTCTTCATCTACTAAAGAGTTACCGATTTCGTAACCTTTTGCTTTTAAGAATGTGAATGCCATACCACCACCGATGATGAGGGTATCACATTTTTCAAGTAAGTTGTTGATAACATTAAGCTTATCAGCAACCTTAGCACCACCAAGGATTGCAACGAAAGGTCTTACGGGATTTTCAACTGCATTTCCGAGGAATTCGATTTCTTTCTGCATTAAGTAACCAACTGCACAGTCACCACCCTTAGCACGAACAACTTCAGTTACACCGGCAACGGAAGCATGTGCTCTATGGGAAGAACCGAAAGCGTCACATACATATGCATCACAAAGGTCAGCTAATTCTTTAGAGAATTCTTCGCCGTTCTTGGTTTCTTCTTTGCCACGGAAACGTGTATTCTGAAGTAATACAACATCTCCTTCTTTCATAGCTGCAACAGCTGCTGTAGCTGCTTCGCCTGTTACGTTGTAATCTGCTACGAAAACAACTTCTTTGCCTAATTTTTCGCTAAGTCTCTTAGCAACGGGTGCTAAAGATTCTTTCTCGTTAGGACCTTCTTTAACTTTTCCAAGGTGAGAGCAAAGGATAACCTTGCCGCCATCTGCTAATAATTTGTTGATTGTAGGAAGTGCTGCATTGATACGTGTTTCATCTGTGATAGCACCATCTTTTAAAGGCACGTTGAAGTCACATCTAACAAGTACGCGTTTTCCTGCTACGTTGATATCATCAACTGATTTCTTGTTTAATCCCATGATTAAATCCTCCATTATTAAATAAAAAATATTAAGGGTCCGGTCCATAAGACCGGACCCTAATAGGTCTACATTCATAACTCTCTACATCAGAAGAATTGCGAAGCGATTCTTCCGGACTTCGCCGCAGGCGAATGTTCTATTATGCTAATTCAGAGAAGTATTTGATTGTTCTTACCATCTGGCTTGTGTAAGAATTTTCGTTGTCATACCAAGATACAACCTGTACCTGAGTATTGCCATCTTCCATAGGAGCTACCATTGTCTGTGTAGCATCGAAGATAGAACCGAATGTGCTGCCGATGATATCGGAAGATACGATTTCATCTGTGTTGTATCCGAAGGATTCTGTAGCAGCAGCCTTCATAGCTTCGTTAATCTGATCCTTAGTAACTGCACCCTTAACAACTGCAACTAAGATAGTTGTAGAACCTGTAGGGGTAGGAACACGCTGTGCGGAACCGATTAACTTACCGTTTAATTCAGGAATTACAAGACCGATAGCCTTTGCAGCACCTGTAGAGTTGGGAACGATGTTCTGAGCGCCTGCACGGCTTCTTCTCTTGTCACCCTTTCTCTGAGGACCGTCAAGGATCATCTGATCACCTGTGTAAGCATGAACTGTTGTCATGATACCGCTCATGATAGGAGCTAAATCATTTAAAGCCTTAGCCATAGGAGCTAAGCAGTTTGTTGTACAAGAAGCTGCAGAAATAACTGTATCTTCAGCCTTTAATGTATTGTGGTTTACATTGTAAACGATTGTAGGAAGGTCATTTCCTGCAGGTGCAGAGATAACTACTTTACGAGCACCAGCTGTGATATGAGCGCTTGCTTTGTCTTTGGATGTATAGAAACCTGTACATTCAAGAACAACGTCTACGTTTAATTCGCCCCAAGGAAGCTTGGAAGCATCTGCTTCTTTATAAATTGTGATGGTCTTTCCATTAACTGTGATGGAATCATCACCAAAAGAAACGCTGTCAGCATATTTGTATTTACCCTGTGCGGTATCATACTTTAATAAGTGAGCGAGCATTTCAGGACTTGTTAAGTCATTGATTGCTACTACTTCATATCCTTCTGCATCAAACATCTGTCTGAACGCAAGACGACCGATACGGCCGAAACCATTAATTGCTACTCTTACTGCCATTTTAGTCTCCTCCTAAAATTGAATAAAATTTTTTATATTATTTTGCAATCCTTTCCGGATTTCCCCTCAAAGATTGTCAAAATTTTATCAGCACGATTATTTTACCTAATTTACCACAAAAGTGCAAGCGGTAATTCAAAAATAATTGTAATTTGTATGTTTTTTAATAATTCTCTTCCTTTCCGTTGCCTTTTTTATTCAAATCGGCTAGACTTATTTCAGAATTTTATGTAAAAAAGTACCTCCCTGACGGGAAAATTCATAATAAGGAGAATACCATGGCCATTAAAGCAGATTTCCATTTACATTCCTACTTTTCCGGGGACAGCACTGCCCCCATGGAACAGATGATCCAAAAAGGGATTGCACTGGGACTTTCCCAAATGTGTTTCACGGAACATGTGGACTACGATTTCCCTGTCACAGGCCTTGACCCGGAGGGAAAATTTGAGTGTAACGTAGATTCCTATTTATACGAATTGATCGGATTAAGAGAAAAATATAAAGACCAAATCAAAATCCTGTTCGGCTTGGAGCTGGGACTGCAGCCCCATCTGGCGCGCCGTCATGCCATCCTTGCCAAAAGCTATGATTTTGACTTTATCATCGGCTCTTCCCATATTTGTAACGGGCGCGACCCCTACTATCCGCCTTTTTATGAAGGGCGTACCGAGGAAGCGGCTTACAGGGAGTATTTTGAATCCATCATCGAAAACATCAAGAAGTTCAAAAACTTCGATGTATACGGTCACCTGGACTATGTGGTGCGCTACGGCCCCAACATGGACGCGGACTATACCTATGAAAAATACCGGGATTTGCTTGATGAAATCCTAAACCTTCTGATTGCGGAAGAAAAGGGTATTGAAATCAACACCGGCGGCGTAAAGCGCGGACTGAAGGATTTACACCCCTGTAAGGAAATTGTGAAGCGTTACCGGGAACTTGGCGGTGAAATCATCACCATCGGCTCCGACTCCCACAGTCCCGAAACCATTACCGCACACTTTGAGCGGGCGGCAAGCGTCCTTACGGAGTGCGGCTTTAAATACTACACCACCTTTGAAAAAAGACTGCCGGAATTCCACAGAATTTAACAAGTGTACAGAACAAAAGGATATAGTCCCAAAGGGGGCCTCCACAAAACAAAAAACGCCGGGTGCATATCGTTTGATACGCATCCGGCTCTTTTTGTTAATCCTCTTTCATACAAATACTGATAACAAGTCCCTGCTCTTCAAAAATAAGATATCCCACAAGGTCTGCATCCTCTAAATATCTTAAAGCCTCGGAATCCGTATATACCTTCGGCACGGTGGGTAAAAATCCGTGGTCATGCTCGCCCTCATTGATGATAAAAATCTTACAGGGCTTCCCTTCCTTATCCACGCCCTCTAACATATAACGGGCAGAAATCCTTCCTTTTCCCTCTGCATAATAATACTGGGTATCCACGCCGCCGGGTAACACCTTCCCTTTAAAGTTTTCGCAATCACATTCTCCTTCAAAAAGGACCATGTTAAAAAATCCTTTTCCGGAATTCAGTTCATTGGAACCTGTCGTTTTAATTAAAATACGTAAAACTTCCATGCCATTACTCTCCAACTCTCTATTCGACAATCTGATTAGATTTATGCCATGATTCTGCACGAAACAGCATCTCTGCTTTGGCAGAAAATGACATTTCTGCTTTGGCAGTCCTCTTCGTTTTACCGGAAAATAATTCCGCCGCCCAGCACAAATTCTCCTTCATAAAACACCACAGCCTGGCCCGGTGTCACCGCGCGCACGGGGTTTTCAAAATCACAACGGATTTCGTCTTCTCCGGTCCTTGTAAGCAGGCACCACTCGCCGGGATGGGCATAGCGGATTTTGGCAAAGACACGCCGCGGCTCTTTCAAATCCTCCATTCCCATAAAGTTAATCTGTCTGCAAATCAGGGAAGAAGTAAACACGTCCTCTGCTTCCCCGATTACCACTTCATCGGTTTCCGGCCTAATTTCCGTGACAAACACATGATGTCCCATGGCAAGACCTAAACCCTTACGCTGGCCAATGGTATAATGGGTAATGCCTTTGTGCCGGCCCAAAACGATACCGTCTTTGGTCACAAAGTTTCCGGGTCCCGGAACCTGCCCGGGTGCTTCCCTTTCGATTAAGGAAGCGTAATCCCCATCCGGTACAAAACAGATGTCCTGACTGTCCTTTTTATGTGCTACAGGTAAATGATTCTGCATCGCAATTTCCCTGATTTCTTCTTTGGTATAATCCCCTACCGGCATCAGCGTCCTTGCAAGCTGCTCCTGGGTCAGATTATAAAGGGCATAGGTCTGATCCTTCCTAGCGGTTACGGAATTGCGGATAGCGAATCTGCCGTTTGACATCCTGTCAATCCGGGCATAATGACCGGTGGCAATATAATCCGCACCGATTTCCATACTCCTTCTTAGCAGCGCCTCCCACTTCACATAGCGGTTACAGGCATTACAGGGATTGGGAGTCCTGCCTGCCAAATATTCCGTCACGAAATAGTCCATCACATACTTTTTGAACTCATCCTTAAAATTCATCACATAATAAGGAATGTCCAAAACCTCTGCCACCCGGCGGGCATCCTCTACCGCACTAAGACCGCAGCAACCGCCGTTTTCTTCTGTTTCTAAGGACTCTGCGTCCTGCCAGATTTGCATGGTTACGCCGATTACATCATAGCCCTGTTCTTTTAAAAGATAAGCTGCCACGGAGGAATCCACGCCGCCGCTTAAGCCTACTACTACTTTCTTTTTCATGGGTATTCTTCCCCTGCTTTCTGCTTCTTAACGCACTGCTGCGCCCGTCAAAGACGCGCGCAAAAGTACTTAATATTCCTCGTCCTCTTCTTCATCCTCGTGAATGTCTGACTTAGGCTTTTCAAGGCCTTCAATCTCAAGTCCGTTTTTCTGGGCATAATCCCAAAGGGCTGCATGGATGGCCTCCTCTGCCAAAAGGGAACAATGCACCTTCACCGGCGGAAGTCCGTCAAGGGCTTCCAAAACCGCCTTATTGGTCACCTTCATGGCTTCCTGCACCGTCTTTCCTTTCACCAGTTCGGTGGCCATACTGCTGGTGGCAACTGCCGCGCCGCAGCCAAAGGTTTTGAACTTACAATCACGAATCACATGATTTTCATCAATATCCAGATACATTCTCATGATATCGCCGCACTTGGCATTGCCTACGGTCCCTACACCGCTGGCTTCTTCTATTTCGCCCACATTTCTGGGATTGGTAAAATGGTCCATTACTTTTTCACTATACATAACGGTTATCCTTTCTGCTTTTTGCAAAAGTCTTCATAAAGAGGTGACATGTTCCGCAGCTTCGCAACGATTTCCTTCACCGCCTCCACGGTGTAATCCAGCTCCTCATAGGTGTTCTCTTCGCTCAGGGTAAGTCTCAGGGAGCCGTGGGCCTGCTCATGGGGAAGGCCAATGGCCAGAAGCACATGGGAGGGGTCCAAAGAGCCTGAGGTACAAGCGGAACCACTGGAAGCACAAATGCCTTTCATATCCAGCATGATTAACAAGGATTCTCCCTCGATAAAAGTGAAACTGAAGTTCACGTTGTTGGGAAGTCTTTCGGTCCTATGTCCGTTTAACTTACAATAAGGAATTTCCTTCTCTATTTTTTCAATCAGATAATCCCGCATGGCGGTTATCTTCTTGGCATTTTCATCCATATTCTCAAAAGCCAGCTTCACTGCTGTACCAAGGCCCGCGATGGCAGGTACATTTTCCGTACCGGCACGGCGCTTCCGCTCCTGAGAGCCGCCATGGATAAAGGAACGGAGCTTTAAGCCCTGACGGATATAAAGGAACCCGATTCCTTTGGGACCGTGCAGTTTGTGGCCGCTGGCAGATAACATATCGATATGGCAAGCCTTCACATCAATGGGAATATGTCCGTAGGCCTGCACCGCATCGGTGTGGAAAAGTACGTCCCGCTCCTTGGCGATGGCACCGATTTGTGCGATAGGCTGAATGGTTCCGATTTCATTGTTGGCCGCCATGATACTGATTAAAATGGTATCCTTTCTGATGGATGCCTTCAACTGCTCCAAATCAATCACACCGTCTGCGTCCACATCCAGGTAGGTAATTTCAAAGCCACGCTTTTTCAAATAATCACAGGTGTGTAAAATGGCATGATGCTCAATTTTCGAGGTAATAATATGTCTGCCTTTGCTTTCATAGGCTTCTGCCGCCGCAATTAAGGCCCAGTTGTCGGACTCGGAGCCGCCTGCAGTGAAATAAATCTCCTGGGGCGTGGTATTTAAACTCTCAGCAATGGCTTCCCTGGCGCTGTTCATGGCCTTCTTAGAGGCTGCGCCCAGAGAATAAATACTGCTGGGATTGCCGTAGCACTCGCCGAAAAAAGGAATCATTGCTTCTACTACTTTTGCATCTGTGCGGGTCGTTGCCGCGTTATCTAAATAAATACGATGGTCCATAAATCGCACCTCTCTTTAATTCCTACTAACTAACTAGGTTTTTCTCAATTTCAATATAGCACTTTCCCAATGTTCTGTCAACGCTGACTATTGCATATATTTACCAACAACGAACTTTGCGGTGATTCTATGCTCTCTCGTGTCAAAAACAATCCTCTCATCATTGGAACTTTCATTCTTACCGCTACCGGATTTGCCAGCCGGTTTATCGGCTTTTTTTATAGAATCTTCTTATCCCGGGTGTTTGGCAGTGAGGGAATGGGCGTTTATCAGCTGATTTCGCCGGTTCTGGCCCTTTCCTTTTCCCTGACGGTTGCCGGAATCCAGACAGCCATCTCCAAATATGTGGCCGGGGAAACCTCCTCTAAGGATTATCGGTATTCCTTTAGTCATTTATTCACGGGCTTTGTGATTGCCATGACCCTTTCGGTCCTTTGTACGGTAGGAATCTATGGGTTTTCGGAGGAAATTGCGGTGTACCTTTTGATGGAAGCACAAACCGCACCACTGCTTCGCATTATCTCCTTATCCATCCCCATGGCCACGGTTCATTCCTGTATCAACGGTTATTTTTACGGTATCCGGAAAACTGCCGTCCCTTCTGCCTGTCAATTGATAGAACAGCTGGTACGGGTGGGCAGCGTTTATCTGATTTATTATTTTTGTCAAAAAGAAGGTTTTCAGCCTACCATCAGCTTTGCGGTACTTGGCCTGGTGATTGGCGAGGCGGCCTCCATGATTGTGTCCCTGATTGCGGTAAAAGCGCATTTCACCCATATTTTGCCTGCCGGTTACGGGCCCCTACTGCCTTATTGTCTGCAAAACTTCGGCAAAAGCTTCCGGAACCTGATGACACTGGCTCTGCCCCTGTCCTTAAACCGGGTGATTCTGAACTTCTTACAAAGTGTGGAATCCGTCTTCATCCCGCCTATGCTGCTGCGCTACGGATACGACAAAGGCTCCGCCCTAAGTGCCTACGGCATCCTTACGGGGATGGCACTGCCCTTAATCCTTTTCCCGGGGGCCATCACCAATTCGGTGTGCGTCCTTCTGCTGCCCCTTGTTTCCGAAGCGGAAGCGGGCGGAAAACTTGCTTCCATCAAAAAAGCCGTGAACAAATCCATCCGTTACGGCTTTCGTCTGGGTATCTTTTTTACGGCCATTTTCTTTGTAAGCGGCAAATGGCTGGGAAACCTCCTCTACCAAAACGAACTGGCGGGAGGCTTCATCATGGTGCTGAGCTTCCTTTGTCCACTTATGTACATAGCAAGTACCTTAAACAGTATTTTAAACGGGCTGGGCAAAACCACCCTTACCTTTTTCTTCAGCATGGGAAGTCTGCTGGTCAGACTGCTTTTCGTGTTTCTGGCAATCCCCCGGTTTGGCATGAACGGTTACCTGTGGGGACTGCTTTTCAGCCAACTGATGCAGACGCTTCTTTGTTTGCTTGCTGTACGCAAGTACCGCTAAGCGCGCGTCAGATTCTGCGCGTGTGCTCATGATGCGCGCCGCGCTGTTACCCATGCGCTGCTAGCAGGCTTCGTGTATGATGAGCAGGCTGCCGTCTTTTACAGACACGGTAGCGGGCACGCCAATAAATTCATTGGAAACGCCAAGGGGCATATCACAAGCAAGAACCGCATCCTGAAGGGTATATTTCAGCCCTTCCAAGGTAACGCCTGCGGCGCTTCCCCCAAAGGCAAAAACAGATAAATAACCTTCGCAGTCCTCCGAAAAGGTCAGGGAATCATTTTGAATCAGCGTGGTACTCGCATCACCGTCAAACAAAATTCCTCTGGCCCCACATCCGGCCAAAAAAGAAAGGCACTGGAGATTGGCTATGGTATGAGAATTTCTTCCTCCCGTTCCTCCATAAATATGAAAAAGCGTATAGCCTTTTTTCAGTCCTTCTTTGATGGCAAAAAGCATATCCGTGTCGTCCTTCATCACCGGAAGCTGAATCCTGTTCTCATGCTCCGGTACAAAGGATAAGGAATCAAAATCTCCTACCACCAAATCAATTCTCTGCCCTTCCAGATAGCGGTAACCGCCGTCTACGGCGATGACCATATCGTTATCTGTGGGATATATGAAAAGCCGGTTGCAATCACCGGCACCTACGATATAGCATATTCCTTTATTCAAGTTTGTCTCCTCTTTTCAGATTGGATTTTACCGATGCATTTATTATATCCGTATCTATTCATTTGTGCAATTCCTTCTTCCGCCGCAGCTTTGCCCGGGCTGTATCTTTTTTATCATTTCGTTTGAAATTTACCATTATTCACTCTTTTTTTTCTATACTTGCCCGTCCAAAAACGATAAAATGATAAAGTAGATAAAAATAACAAAGATCGGAGGCATTTTATGAACGTATTATTTATCGGCGGAACCGGTACCATCAGTATGGCGATTTCCCGCCTTTTACTTTCCCAGGGTCATACCCTTTACTTATTAAACCGTGGTAACAGAAATCACGGACTTACAGGCAATGTAGTGGAACTGACAGTAGATGTGAATGATGAAGCAGCTGTAGCTGAAATGATCAAAGACCTTTCTTTTGACGTGGTTGCGGACTTCATCGCTTTCGTACCGTCCCAGTTAGAGCGCGACGTGCGTCTCTTCACCGGTAAAACCAAACAGTTCATCTTCATCAGCTCTGCTTCAGCTTACCAGACACCTTCATCTGATTACCGTATCAGCGAAGCAACTCCTCTTGCAAATCCTTACTGGGAATACTCCCGTAACAAAATTGCCTGCGAGGACTACCTGATGAAATGCTATCGTGAGGATGGCTTCCCCGTGACCATCGTTCGGCCCAGCCACACCTATGATGAGAGAAACGTGCCCCTTGGCGCACACGGCGATATGGGCAGCTACACCGTATTAAAGCGTATGCTGGAAGGCAAGCCCGTCATCATTCACGGCGACGGTACTTCCCTTTGGACCCTGACCCACAACAGCGACTTTGCGAAGGGCTTCGTAGGTCTGATGGGCAATATCCACGCGCTGGGTGAAGCAGTTCAGATTACTTCTGACGAATCCGTAACCTGGAACCAGATTTATAACGTAGTAGCAGACGCTCTGGGTGTGAAACTGAATCCTTTGTACGTACCTTCCGATTTCCTTGATAAATGCAGTGACTACGACTTCGCAGGAAGTCTCCTTGGGGATAAAGCCAACACCGTAGTCTTCGATAACACCAAGTTAAAGAGACTGGTGCCTGATTTCGTGGCAACCGTCCGCATGGACCAGGGAATCAAGAACACCGTGGAATATGTCCTTTCCCATGAAGAATGCCAGATTCCCGACCCTGAATTTGACGACTTCTGCGACAGAGTGGCAGCCGCTATGGACGCAGCTATCGCAGCGATTAAGAAATAATTTTTTGAGATAACCGATATGATATTCTGACGGGAAACACCGGTATACGCCTGAGCGATTAGGCATATGCCGGTGTTTTTTTGTTTTTTGTTTTGGGCACGCTTTTTCGTTAAATATTTTTTCCTGCGCTTTTACGCAAAATATCAAGTCACCGTACTTTACTTGTGCTATGATAAAGTTACGGTACCGAAAAAAACAAGAGCAGGTGACGAATGCAACAATGAAGGTCCCCGGAAGACCTTGCAATGCGTGCATTCGGAAGCTGCCAAAAGGAGTGAATGTCATGGAAAACATGGAACTGCTGTCCTTAGCCCTGTCCTATCTGGAAGAAAACTTAAATCAGAGAATTACCACAGATGATGTGGCACGGGCATGCTTTTGCTCCAAATCCACATTGGAAAAACTGTTTAAATACGTGAACAACATCTCCATCCACGACTATGTCATCCGCCGGAGGATGACCAAGGCCGCCATGGACTTAATTCAGGACAAAGACCGCGGCATCCTGGATATCGCCCTTGACTACGGCTATACCAGCAACGAGGCCTTCACCCGCGCATTTAAACAAATCTGGCACTGTAACCCTTCGGAGCTGCGGGGCAGAACACGCGGCTACGAGCTCTACCCGAGACTTCTGGTAGACCCTACCCTTCAAGGAGAAAAACATATGAAAAAAGTTGATATTTCTGAACTTTATGATTTGATTAAAGAACGTCGCGACTGCTACTTCATCCTTTGCGACATCAGGCACTTGGTACCCATCAACGAAATCGCTATCGCTGCCGGTGATATGGCCATCATCGAATCCTTAAACCGCATGACCAAGGTAGCCGGTGAGGAAGATGTGGTCTTCCGCGTAGACGGCGACGAATTCGTCCTTTTGACGGATTCTTGCGACTTATCCTATGCGGAAAGCCTGGTGGAAAAGATTAAGGCAATGAACGGAACCCCCATCGTGTATGAAGGAAGGGAAATTCCCCTGTCACTTTATATCGCGATTTCAAGGCTGGATGAGGAAGAAATCATAAGTCACCATAAAATGCATTTGCATTTTCGGAATATTATTGATGAGTTTAAAAAAGAGGAAGATTATTAATTTAAAAAAAGGGATAATTTCATAGTATATCTAAAGCAGAAAAGGATGCGACGGAGCAATTCCGGGCATCCTTTTTCATTTTGGTATGTTGTTTTGGGTTGCTTCGCTTTCGATACGCAGCTCCTTATTGGCGTGATGCGCTTATTTCCGTTTATTTGTGCGAAGCGGCCTATAAAATCTGCTCCAAAAATGCGGTCAGTCCA
The DNA here is from genome assembly GCA_017561085.1 of Lachnospiraceae bacterium. Lineage (GTDB taxonomy): Bacteria > Bacillota > Clostridia > Lachnospirales > Lachnospiraceae > Suilimivivens. The sequence goes on along the minus strand of JAFZDQ010000114.1, from coordinate 8,811 downwards.
GTCACCACATCCTCATAAGTGGCATCGAAATCCCCGGTATACCAAGGGTCAGCCACATCCCTGCCGGAACCTGCAAAGGTCAGCAGTTTATGAATCTTCTCATCCGGATCTCCGCCTGCAATGCGGGTCATATTGCGGATATTGGCACTATCCATACCAATGAGATAATCATAATAATCATAATCCGCCTTGGTCATCTGTACCGCCCGATGAGGCACTACGGGAATGTTCACTTCACGCAGTTTGCGGACCGTGCCGTAGTGGGGCGTATTGCCGATTTCCTCGCGGCTGGTGGCCGCAGAATTGATTTCAAATAAATGGTCGATGTGGCGGGTACGGACCATGTGGGTGAAGACGGACTCCGCCATGGTGCTGCGGCAGATGTTACCGTGGCAGATGAATAATACTTTTATCATAATTTCAAAATTCCTTTCGTTTCTTGGCATATCTTAGCATATCTTGGCATATCGTGGCTAGAGCCCGAAAATACGGGCTTTTTTCAAGATGTTAGTCTACCGGGATGGCAGACACCAAATAGGGGTAAAATAGCATATCTTGGCATATGCTGGCATATCGTGGTATATTATTCCCTGCAAAAGTGGTAAAAAAAGTGGTAAAGTTAAGGGGTGTACCACCATTATTTATTATATATTGAGAGCACTTAACACATCATCCAACAAATCCTTCAACATATTTTCCTGATATCCTGGATGCTTTTCCTTGCTCACACTTTCGGCGGTGTGATGTAATATTGTATTCTTAAACTGCTCAAGCTTAGCTAATTGCCTATCACTTAAGGATTCTTCAGAAATAGATTTATAATATGCCTCTGTATCCATCCGCCATAAGCAAATTGCATCTCCATATTTCTGCCACAGTCGATCCGCTATATCCATGCCCTCTGAATCCAGATCCCCACTATAATATATCACAGCACCACTGCTTATAAAAGCTTCCAGTAACTGAAATGCGGCCACACGTAGTTGTCCAGAGGTACAGAGAATTGTAACATCATACTGCTTTACATTTTCTACTAAATGTAAAAACACCATCTCATTTTCAACAACATAAACCTTATTGTTATATGCTTTTGCACATATAATTGATTTCATATTCTCTGATGTAATAACGCAAGGTTCTTTTTTATTATTAAAAGCTTCGTAAGCAGGATGTAATCCATCTTTCGTCTCCAACCGCACGCCAAAGCCATGCACCATACTGGCAATATTGTCTGACACAAGCCCTACCATTTGCATACATTCACGCCATTCATATGCAAGTCTTGGCGCATCGTAGTTTTTCCAAAAGCAAACTGCATGTGTCAGCAATTGCGCAGCTGTAGTCCCTCTGTCAAAATAGTGTGGATTCCCTGAAATCCTTGCAGAAAATACCGCCAAAAAACATTCCTCTCCGTCCATAGCTTCTAAGCTAACCAATGCCTTGCCAACATTTCGTGCAAGAGTTTTCGCCAGCTCAGAGTCTTTTGAATATTCCTTGACCAGAATCTGATAACCGTATTTTTTCTCGCATTGTAACGCTCTTATCCAAGAGAATACTATCGATGTCTTTTCGGCACTTTCTCCAAAGTAAGCTTCAAGCCGATTAAAAAACTCTCTCTTTGCCATCTGAGTGCGATCCCTTTGTTCTTGATTCGTATACAATGAGCTTTCAAAATAATGCTCCAAAACCAATTTCATATCTATAGGAGCAAATCGTGTTTTCTGCAAGCCCTGTTCAAATTCTTTAAAAGTAAGTTTAATAGTTTCATCCGAAAATGTTTTCCCTACAATTCCCCCTATCGCACGCCTTTCTTCCTCCGAAGTATTTTTCAATGTAATACTACCTGCTATTCTACCATAGCTCTCCCACTTTTTTCGAAGTTGTTTCATAAGGCTGTTATATGCCTTGTTTTTCTTCAGATAAGTGGCACATTCTCTGTTATTGCACATCTAATATCCTTTCATGTCCATTCCATATATATCGAATCACTGTCACAATTTTGGAATTTAATGGTCTATGAAGCTCAGCAATTTTAATTTCCTTTACTGTTTCATAACAGCCCCACAAGGACTGAGAATTCATAATATAATCAAAATCCATCTTGTTCACCAATTCATACATACTACTAATATTTTTATCATCTACTCCTGCAAAAGCTTCGTCTAGAGCAATCATTCGCGGATGCTCCTTTAAATCTGCTTTTTTGTACTGAGCATTTACTGCCGCAAAAAGCGGAACATACATCGCCATAGCTTTTTCTCCACCACTAAAACGATTAAAGGCTGCATTCGTAAGAGGTTTTTTATTTTCTTCTCCTCTTTTGTAGAACATTCTAAATTCAAACCACTTCCGATAGTCTAGTGCATCACGAACCAATTCCATATAATTTATTACACCACCATCTTCTTCTAGCTTCATTTTTTCGATTCTAATTTTACTTCGAAAATGTCCTGCAACCTTTTCTATATCCTCCATGGTAAGCAAGTCTCGGTCTCGTAACAATATCTGCTCTAATTGTTCAGTATCAAGCTCAGCATCATTTTCCGCACTACGCGGCTTCCACTCTAAAGAGAAGCTTAGTCCCATAGAAGTATCCAGCTCCTTCATTAGATTAGACATATCCCTTACCCAGCTTCTACTCTCCGCAATTCTGTCCGTGAGCATCTGGCTAATAGTCTGGGATAAAATATCCTCGAACAGCTCTCTGTCCTTGTTCTGAATCAACAGCTCTGTCTCACTAATTGCATCCTTTAAAATACTATAAAATTCTTCAAGAAACACCTTTTTTCCATTCCACGCAGATACCACACGCACTCGTTTTCGAAGAGGAGCAAATTCTGGTCCAACGCCTGCTATTTCTTCTATTTTATCAAAACAACCTTCCAGTGAAGTACCATAATTAGCCAGACTTCCATTATGTTTCTGATATACCTGATTTAAAGCCTGTAACATATCTCCATACTCGCGGTTTTTATCACTGTCACGCAATAATCCTATTGCTTCCTTTGCACATTCAGTTACTGTACGAGATTCTCTTTCCACAACTAATTTTAGAGAAAGCTCTTCTTCAAAAAATTTTCGCAAAATTGTCTCCTCTGCTATTAGCTCCTGTAATTGTATCTTTTTCTTTGGTTCCGCTTCCATAAGATTCTGAAGTTTTTGATCACTTCTTATGCGGTCTTCCTTTAGCTTATCTACTCTGGCATTAATATTATCAATTTCCTCTCGTAGTTCTTTTAGACGCTGTGCTTTCTCACGTATTTCCGGACGGTTTAAATATTCTTCATATTGACTAATTTGAATATCATACTCCTTAAGCTTGGTTCTGCAGGAACGTTTTTCTACAAATGCATCATCCATTATCTGTTCAGTTTGCTCTAAAAATTCTTGCTCTGTTAATACTTTTCCCTTTTCAGTTTCCAACCTAAAAAGTAACTCCCTACACATTTGCCAATTATGCTGATATTCCTCCAGACCCTCTAATACGTCACCATAAGCGTCCTCTGTTCTACCATATGGGAAAAGCTTGCATTTTTTAAGCATCTGCTGATACCGCTCCTGTTTTTTATCTGCACAAACTTTTTCCCTTTGCTCTACCTTCATATACTCTGCCAAGCTGCATTCTAATTCAAAACAGCATGTTTTTGTATAATCTATAGACCTATTTAATTCTTCAAAACTAGGGATGGCCTTATATTCATATTCCAGTTTCTCCAAGTCTTGTTCTATACGCACTTTTTCTTCTTGCTTTGTTATACGCTCCTGTTCCAAATCTTGGATTTGCTTTTGGAGAATGGATATTCTCTGCTCTTTTTTCCTCTGTCTAGCCAAGCATCCCAAATATTCAGCTTCCGATTTGTTTGCTTTACCAGCTAGAATTCCTTGTACAAAATGTCCATCTGCACCTAAATATATACCATTTGTCTCGCCATTACTCTCATAAATATTGCTTAATATCTTTCGAACAATATCCTTAAGCTCTGATTTTAAATTATCATTTAACACCAGCTTAGAGAAATCCGAAGTCCCATACGCAGGTACATAAATTACTGTATCCAAGAACTCAGAACAAGCATCTGCAAGCTTTAAATAATCCTTATCTGATACCACCAATGCATCCAATAGTCCCATACTTTCTAACTGGGCTTCTAATTGGGCACATGCTGTAGCATCCAAATCTTCTGCAAACTCCACAGCCTTATAAAAAGGAACTACCTCAATTCCAATTTCTTCCAAACGTTGTCTGGTAATTAATGTACTATCTCTTCTGTTTGGTTCAATATCATCTCTGTTTTGTACATCCTCTAATTCCTGCCTTGAAGCATCTATTTCTTCATCACAGCCTTGTATTGCCTGTAAAAGCTCCTGCTTCTTTTCTAGCCACAAAGTCCTCTGCTTCTCATAATCATGCCTGAACAATTCTTGTATTTTTTCTGCATCCGTAATAGCCTGATATTCACGAATTTGATTTTCTGCTTCTTTTAACATTCCCTCCTGTGGTTTCCAACATTCTGAACTCTCTGCATGGGAATATAACTGTACTATCCAGTTATCCTGACTTATGAGTACACTTCGTTCTGCCTCAGATAGCTTTTCCTCTTTTTCATTCTTTTCCTTGCGCACATGCTCCAGTTCTTCTGCGATTTCATCATATTTTCGAGATATTTCCTCGAAGGAGCGAAGCAAGCTCATACATTCCTCCACTTGCCTCTTTAATGCAAAAAGTTTATTTGAAATTTCCTCTGCACCTTCTACTCTTCCCATTTCTATAAATCTAATCACTTCTTCATGGATTTCCAACTGCAGTGTTTCCTGATAGTTTTCTAGCTCTTGCTTTTTACATAGTAGCTCATTTTTATATTCTTCCAGTGAGTCGTTAAGTTCTTTCAGTTCACGCTCTTTTCTTTTTATTTTTTCATTATATTCGCTAATTTTTATTTCCAAATTTTGCTCTTTATCATGCAACTCAGTTTTCTCCCTTTTTGCATGCTCTAGCTTGCGATCAATCTCTTCCAAGTCAGTATCCAGCAGACTGCTTAGTTCCACATTCGCCAGTTTTTCTTTATCAGAAAGTTCTTGCAAAGTAACAGATATATTTTTCAACTCAGTATTAAATTCATTTATCTGGTTTTGCTTCTCAGTATAATCCTGCCGAGTAGCTTCAACATCATCTTTCTTTTTTAGATAGGCTTGCGCCTTTTTTGCAAGCAAATATTGATTATACCGTGTGTATTCATTTCTAATAATCTTCACATCTGCAAATGCGCGATTAAGCACATCTAAGCTATCCTGGATTTCATCCATCTTTTCCATAGCATCAACCATAGTACGCAGGTCCTCATCTGACAGCGTCTGTAAGGAATCATTTAAAATGTCATATACTTTAGTTGGTTTGAATTCCTTTGATAGCTTGGGCGCACGCACCTTTATAAGCAATCTTATAAATTGCTCATACTGTTCTTCTTTGCGAAAGCCAAAAATGTATTGATTGACTAATTTCTTATACTCCTTTTGGCTGTCTGTAAATATATTATGTTCTCCCAATTCAGCCTTCATTTCTCTTTTGTCATAAGGAATTTTAGTACTTCCTGTTTCCTTATATAACCACAAGTCATAACCGACTCTTCGACCATCTAAAACTATAAAGCCCCAGAAATCCATAGGTTTACCACGTTTTGCACGCTGTCCTATTCCTATGGTACGATACTCATTAGTATGCTCCTTTTTAAATTCCAAAAACAGATATCCAGTTGCCTCATCCTTTTCTTCTTCACCCAAAAAATAATATTCCATTCTTCTGTCACTAGAGCCAAAAGGATCCAGACGACTTGGTGTACGATCTCCATCTAAAACAAAAGGAATAAAGCTTTGTGTTGTAATTGATTTTCCAGAACCATTTTGTCCTCTTAAGAGAAGCTTTCCGTCACCAAACGCAAAATCCTCTTCATCATATAACCAAAAGTTTACAAAACCAATTCGATTCATCTTCCATCGTTTTATCACTTTACTATACCCCCTCGAAATCTTCTGGATAAAATCCTGCTTGCTTTCCTACTGCTGGAAGAAACATTATCATATCTGCATACTCACGAATGAACATCCAAGACTCCATATAATTTTTTACTACATCTACTAGCTTGCCTTCATCCATCTCTCTATATTCTTTACTCCAGCCTACGATCCATTTTTCTCTACATTCTAATATTAAATCACAAAAGCTCTGCTTGGTAATGGTTATAATTTCATTTTCCTGTTTTACCAATTCCCCCTCTCGAAGCCTTTGTTGAATATGTGTGCAAAGTAATAGCACAACCTCAGGTAGCATAGCATCTCTGGGATGGACTTTTCCATAGCAGTCATCCTCTTCTAACATTAAAAATGCTGCATTTTTATGAATATCAAGCCTTCCACCTAAATTTTCCTCCAAATATTTTGCCACCCACTGTCTTTGATTTTTTAAGTATAGAGAATCTACATCTTCATTTCCATCCCAATACATAGCTGGACACACTGCAAGCTGTCTATATACACGATTAATTCTTGCAGCTCCTCTATCTTCTTGAATTTCCTCAAATCTCTGCTTTTCAAAATCCTCCCAGCCTTCAAAGCCCGATATATCCATAGGAAAACTAGTAGCAAAATATTTTGAATAGCCTGTATTCTCATACAATACTTCCTGGCTGCGCTCTGCACCAAAGGCTTCGCTACTACCTTCATACACCCGCAACATCTGTAGTTTTTCCATATACTGCAATGCACGCACTAGTGATTTTCTTTGTGAAAAGGAAGTCCAATCAATTGAAATCTTCCCTTTTAGCTTAGTCTCCACATAATCAATCAATTCTGAAAGAAGGAATTGCTCTCCTTCTTCCTTGTCCTCTAAATACATAAGCACTACACATAAAATACAGTAATCCAAAATCTCAGTGAATTCCTGTATCCCCATAAAACTTTCGGCATGAGCTGGTATCTTTTCTAACTTTAACAAATTTTCTGTATGAATCAGCTTCCAGCCTAATTGTTCTCTTATAAATCTTCTAAAGCTTGGTATATCCCTTTTAATCTTATAATAATCTTCTTTGTTACTATCCTTACAAATCCAAAATTGCTCAAAAAGCGTTCTTACTTCATTCATATCACTTAAACTCCATTATATATGCTGGCATGGTCAAATCTCCATCTTCACACTTTAAGACACAAGTACCTTCTTCCTGGATAAGTCTATATTCTTGACCAAATTCTGTCTGCCCTATTTTCTGGGAACTCATATTTGCCATAGCAATCCATTGCAAAAACATATTTTTAGTCATTTCCGAGACTGGTTCATCTATATTTGAAAATGCTATTTTTTTGTTCTTTATATAATGCATTACTATTTCTTTTTGCTTTTCTATACCCTCTAAATATGCTTCCCGTTGCAGCATCTTTTCTATAGATTTATCATAAAATCCTCGCTTATCCCTTTTTTCACGATAAGTCCTATTATGAGGTTTTACATAAAACTCTACAGGATTTTCTTCATAAACACTATTATTTATTCCATCTTCCTCCCTCGGGCAACTTGCCTTAAAATGTTGTATCTTCTGAATTCCGAAAACATGAGCAGATAAGCAATGTGCATCGTTCATATTTTCACACTTTAAGAACATATCAAGGAACTTTTGATAATCATCCTTACGACTAATTCCCCAATTTTGCAGTTGGACAATCAATGCTGCGTTTTGTATGATACTTCCAATTACATCATTGGTTATTTTTAAAACTCTACGGCTTTCACACTCTCTTCCCGGTGCATCTATAAACCATAGCTTTAAAGAATTCCACTTACCCATAACGTTTTCCCTAATATTAGGTTCTAAATTCCCATGCATTTCCAAAAACGCATGAGGGATATCACGCTCGCTTTGAATTACCTTTTCTAAAATATCATCTTCTATTATCTGCAACTGTCGTAATAATATCTGTTCGATTCTTTTGGAATGATGCTGCAATTCCTGAACAAACTCTTGTAAATATTTAATAAACTTATCCTTATGTAAAACAAACTCTACAGATTTCATAAGATGCTCGGTTTTACCAGAATAAAAATCTCTCAAATAATCCTGGTAATTTTGATTTAATCGCTTAAAATCTTCCTGTAATAAATTCCACCACTCATTAACTTCTTTTAAACTAGCATTTTTCATTATCTCAGCATCTTCAAGACTCTTTTCTAATCGAACAAAAAAATTGGTAGAGAGATTTCCCGATTCCATAAAAATATTCTCTAATCGCACAGTTAATCGTTCTATCTCTACTGCATATTCTGACATAGTATATCGATATTGTTTATTTTTATAGTCTGCTATGGTATATACTTTTCCCGGATCCTGTATAGGTGTCAAGTTCTTCCATTTTACCAATGCCTCTAGATCTGTCTCTAATTGATTTACTGTATAATCAGCAAATTCACTTTCTTCTTTGAGCAATTTATATATATCCTCTTTATACAACTGGAAATTCATTTTTTCATATTCTCGATAAAAATAGCGCATAATTTTTCTATATATACTAGCATTAGGTACTGATAAATATGAAGTTTCATTAATTGCCACTAAATGTTGCATAACTTTTCCCATTCCCCTTACCATAATTCTCTTATATTTTTTGGCTTATATTTTTTGCTTCTTTAGGTTGAATGAAGAACTAAATGTTCACTCATTCATACCCTTATTACATAAAACTGATTTTTGCCCCCTTTTTCGTTGTTTTAAGGGGTATATCATTTTCGAAAACTATGCTATAATCAAGTCATTCCAGATATTTGCATAT
>JAFZDQ010000113.1 GCA_017561085.1 Lachnospiraceae bacterium | reverse complement strand
GCCACAAAACCGCGTCATTTTCCAAATCATAGGCCAGTAAATAACAGGTGCCGGGCATCGCATATCCGTTATAAAGATAGCCCATGTAAAGAATTCCGTCCTGCAGGGACGCACAGTTCCCCATGAAATACCACCGGTCCATCTGATAAGAAATAGCATGCAACAACCGGCCTGAGTTTCTGTCATAAATATTCAGGCCCGCATTGGTCCAGTCATAAATGTAGTTTCCATCATAAAAAGCGCTACCGCAAAGCAACATATCCGCCGCCACGGAAGGAGCATTTTCATCCGTTTCTGCAAAGGAATTTCCGGCTCCGCCCAGCATCGGCAGGGATAAGTCATTTGCTGCCAGCCAGTCCGGAATTTCGGATACGTTGTTTGTTTTTTCTGACACTATTGTCATTGCAAATGGTGCGACTTCACCGATAGTTTCACTTCCGGTACCGTTTCCCGAAAACGCCGCATTTATCGCGGCAAAATCAATCACATGCAGTGTCGCAGGAGCAGGTTCTTCTTGTTCCTGCGCAGGCTCATCCGCAATTTCAGATGCAACCTCTTCTATTTCTTCCATGCCGGTTTCCGCTTCATCGGCCACTTCTCCGGTCGCTTCCTCTACGGCTTCTTCTGCGTCTTCAACGACAATTTCCTCCGCCAAAGTTGCATCCGCCGCCACTTCTTTTTCCGCCGGCGCGCCGCAACCTGCAAGTCCGATGACCGCTATCAACATAACGCTAAATATCCATTTTTTACTCAACAATTCCCTTCACCAATCCCTTTTTCAACAAAACTATTCTTTTACACATCCAGCTTCCAGCCGCAGTCATCATGATAAATCATCTGCCTGGTCATGCCGCCGTCAATACAAATATTTTCCCCGGTAATAAAGCCCGCCATATCCGAGCAAAGATAAAGCACCATATTTGCGATATCCAGAGGATTGCCCACTCTTCCCGCAGGCTGCTGCAACGCATCCGCGCCTTCATAAACACGATACCCTGTGTCAATCCAGCCGGGAGAAATAGAGTTGACCCTCACCTTTCCCGCAAGGCTTACCGCCAAGCCGTGGGTAAGCGCCGCAATGCCGCCCTTGGCCGCGGTGTAGCTTTCTGTCTGGGGCTGGCTCATCCTGTCCCTGGAGGAAGAAATATTTACGATGCTTGCCCTTTCTCCGAAATAGGGCATCAAAAGCTTCGCAAGATAAAAAGGCGCAGTTACGCCCACCTTTAACGCATAGTCAAAGTCCTCATAACTGCACGCACCGATCCCACAGGACAAAGGAGGTGCATTGTTAATCAAAAAGTCCACCTTCCCATGGTCCGATATCACCTTTTCCACGAATCGTTCCAGGGTTTCTTTGTCTGCCAAATCTCCCACGAAATAACTGTTTCCCCGGACATCAATCACACAAACCGCTGCACCGGCTTTTTCAAATTCTTCGCAGATACACTTGCCGATTCCGGCAGCACCGCCGGTCACTACAACTACTTTATCCTGAAAATCAAACATCCCAAACCCCCAAATACAAACTATTCAAGCAACTCTAAACTTCCGCTTTTTTGCCGCCCTTTACAATCCCTTTTTCAAACACCGCGCAAAGTCCTGCCGCCGCAATCGGCAGCATCAGCACGAAGTACCCGAGAATATAACGGGACTGGGCCTCCCAAATCATGTGGAACAAAAAGCCCCCGAAAATATTCAGCACAAAGTAAGCCTTAGGCAGACTCCACTTCTTTTTCCCAATCAAAAAGTACGCGGACGCAAGCAAAAACATCAGGAAATGATATACATTCATCACTGCATACAAGATATCCCGTCCGAAGCCGTAAATCAAAAACTCATCAAATGCCGACAGCGGATCCGCGTGTCTGGTGGCCCACTCGTTGGTAATCATCGCCTGGAAGGTAGGGGCATTCCACTGGGAAGTGAATTTCTTGTAGAAGAATTCAACCGCATAGCCCTGGTCTTCCATAAAATTAGAAAGTGACGCCTTTAAATTTTCCATGCAGGCCGCACTTGTGGCATCCCTGTCGAAGTTATTTTCCGTATATATATTCCAATTGTAAGCATTGTACCATCCGCAGGCATAGCCGCCCTCGTCTGCCTCCTGCATACTCATGGCAATCCATGCTATCTTGGGAATTCCCGCCGGATACGCATCCAGACCGGCGCGGTTTGCATAGATTCCGTTAACCGCCTTCACTCCCACCTGGGAAAGAAGCACCAGCACCACTGCTAGCAAAATTGCTTTGTACTTCTTATTCCAAAAAGCATGCAGCAGAATCGCAATCGCCGCTGCTACCACCAAAATGTTGATATTGGATTTCACCAGCGTGCCCACCATCAACAGAAGAGACGCCCAAAGCACATCCTGCCATTTATCCTTCTTTAAATACAAAATCACGAAATAGATGGCACCCACGCCAAAGGCCCATCCGATAATATCTCCGTAAACAAAGGTCGCAAACAGATAAAGTGGCAACATCCCAAAGGAAAGCACACCTTCCGTCTGTCGTACTTTTTCATCCTCAAACAAAAGCCCCGTAATCTTATGAAGCAGACCGATGATTACCATGATACTAATCACATTCAGAATCTGGAATACCAGAAACTGCTCCACGCCGAACAAACGGTAAATCCCTTCCAAAAGGGCCGTCATTCCCAGCTGGAAAGAGTAGTTATACAAATACTCTCCCGGCTCCAATGATGCATAATTATTTTCCATAAAGGCGATGGCAATCTGACTTAGGAACTCGCTGTCACAGGTTGCCACGCACCGGAACATCAATACAAAAACAAGACTAAGTCCCCCTGCAAAGCCCACGGAAACCCATAAATTTCCTAATTTCTTCCTAAAATCGGATTTCCAAATCAGGTATAAAAGCACCAAAAGCACACCGGATGAAATCAGCACCAGAAGCGGATTATCCCAGCGGTATTTGGCGGTTTCCATATCCTTGTACAGCTCAAAATAGGTGGTCCGAAGCAGGCTGTTTACTGCATTAAAAATAATCATCACAGCCAAGGGCACCATATAAAAATAGGTCAACACTCTGACTATTTTTTCCTGTTTCATGTCCGGTTCCTTTCTATCTTGCGCACCTGCGCATACGCATCATTTCTCGCGCGCCTGCGCTCACAATCGCGCATTCCTTCTCTTAATAAGTTAAAATTTCGTATCCGTCCTTTGTCACTGCCACGGTGATTTCCCACTGGGCGGAGTCCTTACCGTCCTCGGTATAAACGGTCCAGCCGTCCTCGTCATCCACTACCACATCACAGGTTCCTGCATTGACCATGGGTTCAATGGTAAATACCATGCCGGGCACCATCAGCATTTCCGTGCCGGCAGGCGTTACATAGCTGACAAAAGGTTCCTCATGGAATTCCAGTCCGATGCCGTGTCCGCCGATATCCACTACCACACTGTAGCCGTTTGCTTTGGCATGGTCATTAATGGCCTGAGCCATGTCACCCAAGAAGTTCCAGGGCTTTACCTGTGCAAGACCAAGGTCCATACATTCCTTGGCTACGCGTACCAGTTTTTCCCTCTCGGGACTTACCTTTCCGATGCAGTACATACGGGAGGAATCTGAGAAATATCCCTTATAAATGGTGGACACATCCACGTTCACAATATCTCCCTCCTGAAGCACTCTGTCCTTAGAAGGAATCCCGTGACAAACCACTTCATTAATAGAGGTACAAACGCTCTTGGGAAAGCCCTCGTAATTTAAAGGTGCGGGAATTCCGCCCATCTGCGTGGTCACATTATAAACCACCTGATCGATTTCTTCAGTCGTCACGCCGGGGCCAATCATCTTTTCTACCGCATCAAGCACCGCAATATTAATCTTGCTGCTCTCTCGGATGCCTTCCATCTGCTCAGGGGTTTTCAAAATATCCCTGTCAGGTACGATGTGTCCCTGTAATTCGTAGTAATGTATTTTTTCATCAATTGCCATGTGACAGCTTTTATACTTTTTGCCGCTGCCACACCAGCACTGGTCGTTTCTGCCTAATTTTTCCACTGCTTTTCTCCGTTTCTGCCTTGTTTTCCACATTTGAGCTTGCTTTTTCTTTTTGGGGCTGACTTCGTCACGCGTACGCCCCCAAAAATGCCCATACACTAATATTTTCTCACAACAGGCAAAAAAAAGAAACCCCGGAAAGTAATATTTCCGGGATTTACTCTTAATTTTTCTTTATTGTTCCATTTCACGGAAAGCTTCCATAAAATGTGCTACGTTTTCACTGATGGCACGCTTTTTAAATACTGCGGAACCGGCTACAAAAATATCCGCTCCGGCTTTCATCACTTCCCGTACGTTCTTCTTACCGATGCCACCGTCTACTTCGATGGTAACAGGCAAATTGTTCTCATTAATATATGCTCTCAGCTGACTGATTCTGTCAAGAGACTCCGGCATAAAGGTCTGTCCACCAAAGCCCGGCTCCACACTCATGATAAGAACCATATCTATCTTGGAAAGATAAGGATAAATGGCCTCTACCGGTGTACCCGGCTTAATGGAAATACCCACCTTCATTCCGTAGCTTCTGATGGCTTCAATCACTGCATTAACATCCTCGCAGGCCTCTAAGTGGAAGGTAATACCGTCCGCACCGCAATCAGCAAATTCTTTGATATATCTGATAGGATCTACAATCATAAGATGTACATCAAAGAACTGCCCGCTGGTCTCTCTGATGGAAGAGATAAGCGGCATGCCAAAGGAAATACTGGGAACAAAAACGCCGTCCATGACATCAATATGAAGATACTTTGCTCCTGCTTCTTCCGTTTCTTTTATCTGCTGTCCTAAAATATTAAAATCCGCGGCAAGAATAGATGGTGCTAAAATATACATAATCACTTCTCCATCTCTAACATTACCGGATATGCCGGCAACACAGATATTTATTTCAGGAAATCCTTAATCTGTTCGTAAACGCCCTTACCGTCTAATTTGTATTTTTCAAGAAGAGCTGCTGCAGAACCGGATTCACCGAACATATCCTGCATACCAATCTTCTTAACAGGTACAGGGTATTCTTCGCAAAGAACATCACAAACTGCACTTCCGAGACCGCCGATTACGGAATGTTCTTCAGCAGTAACAACCTTACCGGTCTTCTTAGCGGATGCAAGGATTAAATCTTTGTCTAAAGGCTTGATGGTACAGATATTGATAACTTCTGCATTTACGCCGTCTGCTGCAAGCATTTCAGCTGCTTCTAATGCGCTTCCTACGCAAACACCGGTAGCTACGATTGTTAAATCAGTACCTTCCTTAACAACAGTACCCTTACCGATTTCAAATTTGTAATCAGGGTTGTCGTTGATAACAGGACAAGCTGCACGTCCGAATCTCATGTAAACAGGACCTTCATGCTCAGCTGCTGCCTTAACTGCTGCCTTTGCTTCAATATCATCTGCGGGACACATAACTACCATACCGGGGATGGTTCTCATCAGGGCGATATCTTCGTTACACTGATGGGAAGCACCGTCTTCACCTACGGTGATACCTGCATGGGTTGCGCCGATTTTAACGTTTAAGTGAGGATATCCAACAGAGTTTCTAACCTGTTCAAAAGCTCTTCCTGCTGCGAACATAGCAAAGCTGCTGACAAAAGGAATCTTACCCATAGTAGCAAGACCTGCTGCGATACCTACCATGTTACATTCTGCAATACCACAATCGATATGTCTGTCGGGATATGCTTTTTTGAATACGCCTGTTTTGGTTGCTGCCGCAAGGTCAGCGTCTAAAACAACAACGTCGGGATTGGCTGCACCTAATTCTACAAGGGCATTACCATAACTTTCTCTGGTTGCAATTTTCTTTACATCTGCCATTATGCCTGTCCCTCCTTGTTTAATTCTTCAGAAATTTTTTCAAGGTCTGCCATAGCTACTGCATACTGCTCATCGTTAGGAGCTGTTCCGTGCCATGCTGCCTGACCTTCCATGAAGGATACGCCCTTACCCTTGGTACTGTGAGCGATAATTGCTGTGGGCATTCCCTTGGTTTCGCGTGCTTCTTTGAACGCTGCTCTGATTGCATCGAAGTCATGTGCATCTACGTTGATTACGTGGAAGTTGAATGCTTCGAACTTCTTATCAATGGGATAAGGAGAACATACATCTTCAATTGCACCGTCTATCTGTAATCCGTTGTTATCCACGATTACTACAAGGTTGTCAAGGTTGCGGTGTCCTGCAAACATGGAAGCTTCCCATACCTGGCCTTCCTGGATTTCACCGTCACCTAATAAGGTGTAAACTCTTACATCTGTTCCGTCTAATTTCGCACCGAGTGCCATACCAACAGCTGCAGAAATGCCCTGTCCTAAAGAACCACTGGACATATCAACACCGGGAATGTGCTGCATACAAGGATGTCCCTGTAAGTAAGATCCTAACTTACGAAGAGTCTTTAAATCTTCAACGGGGAAGAATCCTCTCTGTGCCAAAGTAGAGTAAAGACCGGGTGCTGTATGACCTTTGGATAATACAAAACGGTCTCTATCCTCCTTGTCGGGATTTGCGGGATCAATATTCATTTCTTCAAAATACAGATATGTATAGATATCTGCTGCTGACAGGGATCCGCCGGGATGTCCTGCTTTTGCGCTGTGTACTGCCGTAACGATTCCTTTACGTACTTCGTTGGCAATTTTCTTAAGCTCAAGATTGTTCATAATTACCTCCGTTCCTACCATATGTACATCTTATTAAAACCCATTAAATTGTAGCATATTTCCCAAATTGCGTCTATACCATATTATCACGAATACTTTTCATTTATTGCGATTTTATATGGTACTTTTTACTTTTGGGCGCTCATATAATAAAATCAAACCGTTTCAGAGGTTTCTTATGCTTTCAAACCGCCAAAAAATAACCGCCAAAAGACCTCTCCTTTGGGGCGTTCTTTTCTTTTTTCTTCTGCTCATCTTTCTTTTTCTGACCGCGCCCTTCCGGCACCGGCAAAAATGGAACGCGCTTTCCGATAAATTATTTCATGCCGAACTTGAAGATAATGCCTTAACGCTCCATTATTCCCTTGCTTATCCGGAAAACTACGGCTTTTCGTCTGCTGCCTCCCTTCCGGTATATACCGGTATGTCCGACCCGGAGGAGGAAAAAGAAATGCTTCTAAGTGACCTTAAGGCTTTGTCCCGCATCCGTACCGAATATCTGAGCGAGCGGGATGCGTATACCCTTCAATTAATAACCAATCAATTACAAAACCGCCTGACGGGACTTTCTTATCCTTATTATGCGGAGCCCTTTGCCCCCGGTTCCGGCATCCAGTCAGGTCTCCCCATTTTGCTGGCAGATTATACCTTCCGCCGGAAGGAAGACGTAGAAAACTATTTATCCGTTTTGGAACAAAGCGGGGACTATCTTGGCGGCCTTTTAACCTACGAGGAGGAAAAAGCCCGGGCGGGACTTTTTATGCCCGCTTACAGTGCCGGAAAGGTCATCAGCCAGTGCGGCGCCATCATGGATTCCTCCGCCCTTAAGAACGGAACTCATTTTTTGCACGAAACCTTTCAGACGCGGTTACAGGCTCTTTTAGACAAAGGCGCCGTCACCCGCAGTGAATTCGATGCTTACCTTGCCGAAAATGACAGGCTGCTTACCTGCGTCCTGGCACCCGCCTATGAACAGGTTGCAGATGCCTTTACCCTTCTTTCTTCCGAAAGCAGGAATCAGGGCGGTCTTTGCGGACTGCCTGAGGGAAAGGAATATTATTCCTATCTGCTTTCCCGGGAAATCGGCACGGATAAAAGCACTTTGGAAATCAAGCATCTTTTATATGCGGATTTTCAACAAAACTATGAAGACCTTCTTTCCCTTCTTGCACAGACGCCGGCGCTTACTGACGGTTCTGCAACTTCCACACCGGACCTGCCGCATTCCGCGCCTACGGAGATTATTGAAACCTTATGCGACCTGATGAAAAAGGATTTCCCGCCTTTTCCCGCGCTTTCTCCGGAGGGTGCACTGCGTCCCATGCTTACCCTGAAAACCGTGGCACCTTCCATGGAGGATTACAGTTCACCGGCATATTATCTGATGCCGCCTATGGATGACTTATCCCAAAACACTATCTATATCAATCAAAAAACCACTACCGACAACTTAAACCTTTTTACTACCCTTGCCCACGAGGGCTATCCGGGGCATCTTTATCAGACCGTTTACAGCCGGCTTTCTGCCCTGCAAAAAGAAGATGCACCCCTCCGCAGCATCCTGCACTATGGGGGATATGCCGAAGGCTGGGCCTACTATGTGGAGGATTTGTCCTATACCTATGCACAAAAAACCGGCTCAGACCAATTAACAGCCTCCTATGCGGAAGTCTGCCGTCTGAACCGGAATCTTCATCTGGGCATGTATTCTCTTTTGGATATCGCCATCCACTATGAAAATGCGTCTTCGCAGCAAGTTGCGGAGATGCTGAAAATCCTTGGTATCACGGACCCGGATACCGCAAGGCGCATTTATGAGTATATCGTAGAGGAGCCGGCCAATTATCCCAAATATTATGTGGGCTTTTTGGAAATGAAGGAACTGAAAAAGTGCGCCAAAGAGACCTGGCAGGAGCAATATTCTCCCTACCGTTTCCATCAGTTCGTGCTAGAGCTGGGGCCTTCCGACTTTCCTTCCTTAAAAAAAGCGTTGGCCGCTTATCCGACAACGTGATCATCAGCTGTCTTCTTCTATCATGCTTTCCACATAACCGCCGTCCCAAAGCAGAATTTTCAATTTCTTCGCTGCTTCCACGGCGGGAGTGGTAAAGTACTGGTTGGTCATCACCGCGCCTACCATCCTGTCATAATAATCCCTGCCTGCATACGCTTCCTGGACGGCCTTCACACCAACCGGCGTAGTGTACCGCTTGCACTGAATGGCATAGGTCACCCCTTCCTTCTCTGCCAGGATGTCAATGCCGTAGTCACCGCTGCCTTTGGTTACTTCCACATCCACGAACCCCTTTTTTCTTAAAAGGTCCGCACAAAAGCGTTCAAACTCATGCCCTTCCATATCCTCAAAGGCATCCGAAGCGCTCCCTCGCCTTGCTAATTTCGCTCTCATAACCGTAATTAAAATCAGCAAGATAACAACAAGCGGAATTAAGACCATTTCCGACGTAATATCCGTTTCCTTAACCATGTTCAAAAAATCTGTATTCATAAAACCTGCTTTCTGCCCTTCCTTGTGCAAATCATTGACAAACCCCTCAAACAATTTTATACTTTGGGATTAATACAAGGAGGAAATTTGTATGGAAAATCTGCTTTTTTGTCTGCAGGCCACCATTCCGGTTTTCCTGGTGATGGTGTTTGGTTATCTGCTCAAGCGGATGCACTTTCTGGACGCATCCTTTGTCAAAACATTAAATTCCTTTAATTATAAAATAACACTTCCCGCGCTTTTATTCAAAGATATTTCGGGTTCGGATTTCGCCGCATCCTTTGATGGGAAATACGTGCTGTTCTGTTTCCTGGTGACGCTTTTTTGTATCACCGCCACCTTTATGGTAACTGCCAAGCTGTCCCATAGAAAGGACCTGACCGGCGAATTCGTCCAGGCTTCTTACCGCAGCAGCGCGGCGGTTCTGGGCATTGCTTTTTTACAAAATATTTACGGCACTTCAAGCATGGCACCGCTGATGATTATCGGAACCGTACCGTTGTACAACATTGCCGCAGTGATTATCCTGTCCTTTACCGGTCCGGATGCTACCGGCTTAAACCGGGAATCCCTGAAAAAAACCGTCAAAGATATCCTGACCAATCCTATCATCTTAAGTATCGGGGCAGGTATCCTTGCTTCCCTGCTAAAAAGCGCCCTTTCTTTGCCACCCTTACCGATTTTGGCAAAGACCCTGAACAATATCGCGGTTCTGGCCACCCCTCTGGCTCTCATCGGCCTGGGCGCCGGTTTTGAAGGCAAAAAAGCATTGGCGGAAACGAAAGCCACCCTGCTTTGCAGTACTGTGAAGCTCATCCTGTGGCCGGTTCTTTTCCTGCCGGTTGCAGTGCTTTGCGGCTTCCGGGGAGAGCAGCTGGTCGCCATCCTGGTAATGCTGGGGTCTCCTACCACCGTCAGCTGTTATATCATGGCCAAAAATTTAAAACACGAAGGAATCCTGACCTCCAGCGTAGTCGTTGCCACTACCTTTTTCAGTTCCCTTACGTTGACCTTCTTTTTGTATCTGCTTAAGATACTTGGTCTTATCTAAAAAACAGGGCCCGCGCTTTGAAAGCACGGGCCTTTTTAAGTCATGTCCTATTATTCACTAACTACATTGCCGCCGGCAGCGTCAATTGTCTCTGCTTCTTTGACAATATTCATAAAGTCAGCAATCAACTCTACTGATATTTCTTCTGCCTGCTTGTACGCATCTGCTGCTAACGCACTGTTTCCTCTCTTAATTGCATCTACTGCATTCTGTCCGTGTGTATGGAATTTTTGATGCTTATCAGCAAGACCTTCCCAAATACCGGCAATTGCAGGATGCTTAGGGCTGATTGCATAATAGAAATGTCCGAAAGCACACTTGGTATCATTGGTCTGAAGAGGAGATACCTCCATATTTTCAACCATGCCCGCCAGGGATGTAAGCCAATTCTGATGTGCAATAATTGCATTCTGTACGGTGGAAATAAATACTCTGTTATCCAGCATGTAGAAGGTATCTTCTACCATATTTCCCATCAGCTTCGCTGATTCGTCCAGCTCCGCTTCGATTTCTTTTACAGGTGCAAGATTCTTCTTTAAGTCGCTGCTTACGCCATGCAGTTCCTGTGCCTGTTCATGGAGCATAGCACAATCATCATTTAATTTGCCCATCTGGTCCTGAACGCCTGTTACCGCACTGAAAATTTCCTGGCTGGATGCAGCAATTGTGGTAATTGCATCTGTAATCTTGTTTACGCCTTCTTCATTGCGGGCATTGTTTGCAAATACGGTATTTAAGTTCTGGCGCATTTCACCCAGCTCTTCTACCGTCTTGTCCAGACTTTCACAGCTCATGCGGGAAGCCTCTTCTATCTTAGCCACAAAGCCGTCCATGGTTGCGGTAAGTAACTTGGTTTCTTCCGCAAGACTTCTGATCTGGTCCGCAACTACCGCAAAACCTTTACCTGCTTCACCGGCTCTGGCTGCTTCGATGGAAGCATTCAGTGCCAGCATATTGGTCTGTCCGGAAATGGAGTTAATGCCCTGAATTACTTCATTCATGCCCTTAATTACGGTCATCAGCTGTTCCATATCCTTCTTCATCTCATCGGAATTACGGATGGTTTCCTGAGATGTTACCACGATATGCTCAAGCTCTTCGCCGCTCTTCTTCATATCTTCCATAATATCAGCCGCTGCCACGGATACCTGGGTAATGGTTTCCGTAAAGCTTTCATGGGCATCTACCACTTCATTCATATTTTCGGTAGTAGCCTTGGTTGTGTCGGCAATCGCACCTGCCACGTGCTTCAAGCTGCCACTGATTTCTTCAACCTTGTCTGCGCTGTCACTCATGGTTAAATCCAGCGCACTGATTTTCATAACGGAAGAAAATACATCACTTACTACTGTGTTGAAATTCTCTCTTCCTGCATAAAGTCTCTTCTGGATGAGTTCCTCCGCCGAACCTGCCTTCCCTCCTACAGGCTCCATTTTACTTAATTTGTTTAACATTTTCACGTATCTCATATGTAACCCTTCTTTCTCTAGTAAATATCGAATAACAAAGAATCCCTCTTACGGGATTCTTTACGTGAGTGTAGGTTCCTTCTCTGAAAACCTACATTTATTATAACAAATTTAACTGTTTTTTTCAACAAAAACATTGCAATTGCACGACAATTTCGCAAAAAACTTATCATTCGTTTCTTTCCTAAATAATCGGACAGCACAATCCTTCCCGGCATACATCCTCTCCGTCAAAAAGACATATCTTAATTCCCAAGGTACTGCCGCCTTCTTCGGGAACTTCCTCTCTCTCCGCCGGTAAAAATACCTGTGCATTCACAAGACGCGCTTCCTGCTCCTTAGCTTCATTCATCCCGGCAAAAGCAGGCATACGCATATCTCCGGGAAGCAGCAGATTCCGCTCCGAAACAGTCTCACCGTTTTTCGTAAGGGCAACCTGTGCTCTCCCCAATACGCCGGAAGGCATACGGATTTCCAGCGTAAGCGCTACGCCCTTTAACAGGCCATCTTCTACCTCTTTATCCACAGACACTTCCGTTACGTGCCAACTTAACATATTCCTTTTATTTCCTTCCATCTTTTGTTCCTCTTTTCTCTATTCTTTCACGGCATCTGCCGTGCCGCATTCTGTTCCGATGATTCTATTTCACCAACATTCCCGCCAAGACCACACTTGCTATAACGCCGCTTAAGGTTGCCAGCAAAGCACCCTTTAACGTGTAGCCGGTTTTGGTCACCTTAGCTGCCAGAAAGTAGACACTCATGGTATAAAAAATGGTTTCCGTACAGCTCATCATAATGGACGTTGCAAGCCCGATATAGGAATCTGTTCCATGGGTTTTAAACAAATCAAGGACCAGGCCTGTGGCCGCCGAGGAGGAGAACATTTTGATAAATATAAGCGGTACCAATTCTCCCGGAAATCCCACCTTCTCCCAGAGCGGATTGCACAGTCTTCCCAGGAAATCCAAAAAACCGGAGGCCCGAAGCACTCCTACCGCCACCATCAGGGCAGCCAGCGTGGGAAAAATCCCGATTACCGTTTTCAGTCCGTCCTTTGCCCCAACTACAAATTCCTCATATACCTTACACTTTTGAATCACTCCGTATGCAACAATATAAAACACCAGCACCGGAATAATGATATTCGATAGATTCATCAAAACTGCTGCCATAAAAAGCCCCTTTTGTGCGACTCTTTACAGTATATGCCGTTTTTTCCGAGATATGTCCGCCAGGTCCTTCCGCCCTCCTATTCAGTAATCCAAAACTTTGCATCCGCAGTCAGCAGATTACGGTTCTTGTAATCGAACAAAACCAATGCCGGCTCCGGCAGTTTCCGCACTTTACCGGAAATTCCTTCCCAAACCGCATATCGGAAGCCTTCCATATGGGTCATCTTCATCAGCTGTCTGGCATGGTAGGTTTCATATTCCGTAAGATATTCCGGCTCCTGTTCTTCCTTACAGTAAAACGCCCAAATTTCATCCCTCATAAATTCCCCGGAGGATGCAAAAGCCGGACGGCTCTTTGCTTTTTCCCTAAGATAAAAATCAAAGGTCAAAAGTTCCCGGTAAAGGTCCTCTTTTTCCGGATTTTTCATGCAGGCAAAGTCCAGCAAAATATCATACCTGCTACCTCTGGCCGGGGTATTAATCCGGTATCCCCGGTCTTTGTAATAGGTTGCCAGTTCGTCAAAGAAGTCAAAGGGATTTGCATATTCCGCAAGAAGCACCGGAAGAGTATACCGAAACTGACTGCTGTTGTGATAAATCTCCACCATCTCTTCAATCTGCTTTAAATTCCGGATTTCCTCATAAGAAAGCAGTCCTGTTGTAAGCACCTCATAGGGCGGCTCCTTCTGATAAAGAATCCCGTGTTCTGCCGCCATCTCTTCCATGGGCGAGCCCTTTAACACCTTCAGAAATCCAAGCTGCAGTTGGTGCGGTCCCATGGCAAAAACCTCCTGAAAGGAACGGGAGAAACTTTCATAATCCTCATAAGGAAGCCCCGCAATCAGATCCAAATGGATATGCACATTGCCCGGCTGCAAGATTTGGCCCACGATTTCTTTAATCCGCTCCGTCTTTGCAGGGCGGTTGATGGCCGCAAGGGTTTTTTCATTGGTGGATTGCACACCGATTTCCAATTGTACCAGCCCGGGTCTTAAGGTCGCCAATAATTCAATCTCTTCCGGCGACAAAATATCCGCCGCAATTTCAAAATGGAAGTTAGTGACACCATTGTCATTTTCTTTGATGTACCGCCAGATGGCAAGCGCATGCTCTTTGTTACAATTAAAGGTTCTGTCGATGAATTTCACCTGCGGCACCTTACGGTCCAGGAAAAACTGCAGTTCCTTTTTCACCAGGTCTATGCTCCTAAAACGCACCGGCCCTGCCACGGAGGAAAGGCAATAACTGCACCGGAAGGGACAACCTCTGGAGGATTCATAATAAATGATTCTGTTTTCAAACTCCGACAAATCCTCATAAAGAAACGGCACCTCATCAAGGGACAGCGCTTCCCGGCAGGGCGTATGGCCGCTTCTGAGGATTAACCCTTTTATTTCCGAAAGGTCTTTTTGTGCGTTCTCATAATATTCCAAAAGTTCCTTAAACGTGACTTCTCCTTCTCCCGTCATAATTCCCTCAATCATGGGAAACTCTGCCAACAGCTTCAGCCCGTCGAAGGATACTTCCGGGCCGCCCAGCCAGATTTTGGTTTCCGGCATAATCGCTGCCAAATCAAAAAGCAGGGACTTCACCATCCCGAAATTCCAAATATAACAGGAAAATCCAATCACATCGGGCCGGCGCTCATACAAGTCCGCCAAAATCTCCTCCTGCCTGTTATTAATGGTATATTCCGCCAGTTCTACCTTCTTTTGATGCTCCGTCCCCACATACGCATAAAGACTGCGGATTGCAGGATTGGAGTGAATATATTTTGCATTGATTCCTACCAGTAAAAATTTCATAACTTGCTTCCTATTCTATTTTTTCGCGCTTTTCCGTCGCGGTACTCGCCTCAATTTACTTACAGCTATTTTCTTTCTTCTCATTATAACACCTTTTGTGCAGGTGGGCACTTGTGTTTTTGCTACTTTTTCCGTATACTGATAAAAGAAATTTTTGAAATGAGGTTTTTCCATGCAAAAGAAGCATTTTTTCTCTAAATATACAAAGGCTGCCTCTCATAAATATACAAAGGCCGGCCTTCACAACCGGACTTCTCTTTTTCTTCTGACATTAGTTCTTGTCTTGGGCACAGCGTTATCCGGCTGCGGTCCCGCCGAGGAAAAAATCGAAGAAGCCCGCCAGACCTACCGCAAGGTTACCGAAGCAAATGACGCTGTCGTAGAGGCGCACAATTTAATCACCGACGCTTCCTACGACGAAGAACTTTTAGCATTGCAACAAAAAGCGCAGGCTTTTGAAAACGTGAACATGTACGAAATGGAAGAGGAAGAAATTGACGCTTTAATCGCTGATATGAAAGACATTATTACCTCTTACGAGGAATACCTGACCACCATGCAGGAGGTAAAAGCAGCGGAAGATGCAGCAGTGCTGGTAACCATTCCCGTGACTTTGAAAAATTTAAGTTCTCTTTCTTTTAGCTCCCTTTTCTTAGCGAAACAGGGGGATTCCTCAGCAGTTGATTTATTGACTGACCTTTCTGCCTTTGGACACGGACAGGATATGCACGGCCTTTTCATCCGCAGGGATGTAGATAACACCCCTTGGATTTTGAAACTTGCGAACGCGGACGGACAGACCTACGAACTGACTCTTCCCGTAGAAACCTATACGGAAGCAGGCGTAGTCCTGGCACTTTCTTATGATGCCGAGACGGATACTCTTTCCATCGGCGAATATCAGGAGCCGGAGAAGCCGGAAACTACAGATATCGAGGAAATTCCGACAGGAGAAACCTCCGCTTCTGAAGAAGCTGAAGGTTCTGAGAATGCAACCAGTGCCGAAGATACAACTTCCTCCGAAGCTAATGAAACAGAAACTGAAAACACGCCTTAAGAAAATACTTGACAAACTCTTTTTGTTACTTTAGAATAATTTTTGTGCCACAAACGAGGGTGCTTGCCCAGATAGCTCAGTTGGTAGAGCAGAGG
>JAFZDQ010000112.1 GCA_017561085.1 Lachnospiraceae bacterium | reverse complement strand
TGTTCGAGTCTGAAGTAACAGAAATCAAGGACGGTACCGTTGAGATTATGAGTATTGCCAGAGAAGCAGGAAGCAGAACCAAAATGGCAGTACGTTCCACCAACCCTAACGTAGATGCTGTTGGTGCGTGTGTTGGTTTAAACGGCGCAAGAGTAAACTCCATTGTAGAAGAACTCCGCGGTGAAAAAATCGATATCATCAACTGGGATGAAAACCCCGGTAACCTGATTCAGAACGCTTTATCCCCTGCTAAGATTGTTGCGGTATTTGCTGATCCCGATGAAAAGACTGCAAAGGTAGTTGTTCCCGATTATCAGCTCTCCCTTGCAATCGGTAAGGAAGGTCAGAATGCAAGACTGGCAGCGAGACTGACAGGATACAAGATTGACATCAAGAGCGAAACACAGGCGAAGGATGCACCCGGCTTCCGTTATGAAGATTATATGGATGAATATGATGAATACGAAGACGGCGAATATGAAGAATATGAAGAGTATGAGGAATATGACGAAGCTGCAGATGGTTCCGAAGAATAAGAAAGGAGTATCTGTATGGCGAAGAAGATTCCCTTAAGACAGTGTGTCGGCTGCGGCGAAATGAAGAGCAAGAAGGAAATGATGCGTGTTTTAAAGACGCCGGAGGATGCCATTACACTGGATAAGACAGGCAAGAAAAACGGACGGGGCGCATATCTTTGTGTCAGTAAGGAATGCCTGATTAGCGCACGTAAGAATAAAGGATTGGAACGGTCTTTTAAAATGAGTATTCCAAGTGATGTCTATGACAGCCTGGAAAAGGAGTTTGATGAAGAGAATGGATAAAATATTATCTCTTTTAGGGCTTGCTGCAAGAGGGAGAAATCTGGTGAGCGGTGAGTTTTCTACAGAAAAAGCAGTAAAAGAAGAAAAAGCATTTTTGGTGATTGTATCAGAAGATGCTTCCGCAAATACCAAGAAGTTATTCACGGATAAATGTAATTACCGCAATATCCCGATTTACTACTATGGTGAAAAGGAAGCACTGGGCAAGGCCATCGGTAAGCAGATGCGTACATCGATAGCGATTACAGATCCCGGAATGGCAGCAAACATAGCGAAACATTTGGAAGACCGGAAAGAAGACGGAGGTAAATAAATGGCGAAATTGAAAGTATATGAACTTGCAAAAGAATTAGATAAACAAAGCAAAGAAGTAATTGCCTTTTTACAGGAAAAGGGGATTGAAGTCAAGGCAGCACAGAGCTCTCTTGAAGACGATGCCGTTATGATGGTAAGAAAGCAGTTTGGAGGGGCAAAGGCTCCCGCAGCTGAAGCAGCACCTGCAAAGGAAGCTGCGCCTGCGAAAGCACCCGAAGCAAAAGCACCTGCAGCAGAAGCTCCCGCTAAGGCACCTGAAGTACAGAAGCCTGTAGCAGAAGCGCCTGTATTAAGACCCGCCGACAAAGAGGAAATGCCTAAGAAGAAAAAGAAAATTATTTTCGTAAGCAATCCCCAGCACAGCAATATTCCCGGACAGCGTCAGGGCGGTAACGGGGACAGAAGACCCCAGGGTCAGAATCAGGGGAACAGACCTGCCCAGAATCAGAACCGTCAGGGACAGGGCAATCAGAACAGAGAAGTGCCCCACAAGATTATCAGACCTTTAACAGCACCTTCCATGCCGGATAGTGTTAAACCGGACTTTAAGCAGAATGCAAGAAGAATGGAAGAAGGAAGAGTGGCAGCCCAGAATGCGGCAAAGAGAGAAGCAGAAGCAGCCGCAGCTGCAGCAGAGGCTGCAAGACAGAAGGAAACTTCAGCATCTGCAGCACAGAATACCGCTGCACCCGCAAGAGAAGAAAGATATCAGAGAAATGAAAGAAATCAGAACTATAATCAGGGAGAAAGACCTCAGGGCGAAAGAAGAAACGGTGACAGACCCCAGGGTGACAGACCCCAGAGAGAAAATAACTTCCGTAGAAATGATGGACAGAATCGCCCGAATAATCAGGGTGGCCGGAATGATTTCCGCGGCAATGGCCCTGATAAAAATGGTAACAGACCTTCTAAAGATAATAACCGCGGTGAAAGAGGCGGCCAGGGACAGGACAATCGATTCAAGCGTCCTGAAAAGCCCGCTAAGAGTTTCGTTCCGGAAACTCCCGTAAAGGAAGTAGAAAAGCATCGTGATGATGAAAAGAGAAGAATGAATCAGGAACGTGATAAGAAATCACGTAAGGATTTCATGTATGAAGACGGTGATGTTCAGGGTAAAGGAAAGAATAAAGCCGGCAAATTCATCAAGCCCGAAAAGAAGGTAGAAACCGTAGTGGAAGAACAGATTAAGGTAATTACCCTTCCTGACACCTTAACCATTAAGGATTTGGCTGATAAGATGAAGATGCAGCCTTCCGTAATCATCAAGAAACTCTTCCTGCAGGGACAGATTGTAACCGTAAACTCTGAAATTTCTTATGAAGATGCAGAAAATATTGCAATTGAATATGATATCATCTGTGAAAAAGAAATTAAGGTAGATGTTATCGAAGAACTGCTGAAGGAAGAAGATGAAGCAGAAGAAAACTTAAAGAACAGACCTCCGGTTATCTGTGTAATGGGTCACGTTGACCACGGTAAAACATCCCTTTTGGATGCAATCCGTAAAACAAATGTTACAGATAAAGAAGCCGGTGGTATTACACAGCACATTGGTGCCTATACTGTAAATGTAAACGGCCAGAGTATCACCTTCCTTGATACACCCGGTCACGAAGCATTTACCGCTATGCGTATGCGTGGTGCAAACGCAACAGATATCGCAATTTTAGTAGTTGCTGCGGACGACGGTGTTATGCCCCAGACCGTAGAAGCAATTAACCATGCAAAAGCAGCAGGTATCGAAATTATCGTAGCTGTAAATAAGATTGATAAACCCAGTGCAAACATCGACCGCGTGAAGCAGGAAATGACCGAATACGAGTTAATTCCCGTGGATTGGGGCGGAAGCACTGAATTTGTACCGGTATCCGCGAAGTCCGGAGAAGGTATTGAAGACCTTTTGGAAACCATTCTGATTACCGCAGAAATCATGGAATTAAAGGCAAATCCCGACAGACAGGCAAGAGGTCTTGTTATCGAAGCTGAGCTTGACAGAGGCCGTGGTCCTGTGGCAACCGTACTGGTTCAGAAGGGTACCCTTCATGTGGGTGACTTTATTTCCGCAGGTGCAAGCCATGGTAAGGTAAGAGCCATGATTGATGATAAGGGAAGAAGAGTAAAAGAAGCACTTCCTTGTACCCCTGTTGAAATTTTGGGTCTTTCCGATGTTCCCAGTGCCGGTGAAGTATTTATCGCCCATGAAACGGATAAGCTTGCTAAATCTTATGCAGAAACTTATCTTGCACAGAATAAAGAAAAAATGCTGGAAGAAACCAAGGCGAAGATGTCCCTGGATGATCTGTTTACACAGATTCAGGCAGGTAACTTAAAAGAACTGAACATCATCGTTAAGGCTGACGTTCAGGGTAGTGTGGAAGCGGTTAAGCAGAGTCTTATGAAGCTTTCCAACGAAGAAGTAGTTGTAAAATGTATTCATGGCGGCGTAGGTGCCATCAATGAATCCGATGTTTCCTTAGCATCTGCTTCCAATGCAATTATCATCGGCTTTAACGTACGTCTTGACGCACAGGCTAAGACCATTGCCGAAAGAGAAGGCGTAGACGTAAAACTTTACAAGGTTATCTATCAGGCAATCGAAGATATCGAAGCTGCCATGAAGGGTATGTTAGACCCCGTATACGAAGAAAAGGTAATCGGTCATGCAGAAGTAAGACAGATTTTCAAGGCTTCCGCAGTCGGAAACATTGCCGGTTCTTATGTGCTTGACGGTACCTTCCAGAGAGATTGTAAGGTTCGTATTTCCAGAGAAGGTAAGCAGATCTTCGAAGGTGACTTAAAGTCCCTTAAGAGATTTAAAGATGATGTAAAAGAAGTAAGATCCGGATTCGAATGCGGTCTTGTATTCGACGGATTTGATCAGATGCAGGAACTTGATATTGTAGAAGCATATATCATGGTGGAGGTTCCCAGGTGAGAAAAAACAGTGTAAAAAATACCCGTATTAACGGGGAAGTACAACGTGTTCTGGCCGAAATCATCAGAGGGGGGATTAAAGACCCGAGAGTCAGTCCCCTTACCTCTGTTATTGCGGTAGAGGTAGCGCCCGACTTAAAGACCTGTAAAGCTTGGATTAGCGTATACGGGGATGACCAGGCGCAGAAAGATACCCTTGCCGGTTTAAAGAGTGCGGAAGGCTATATCCGTAATCAGTTAGCCAGAGAAATTAATTTACGTAATACACCGGAAATACGTTTTATCGTAGACCAGTCCATTGCGTATGGCGTAAAAATGTCAAAGATGATTGATGATGTTTGCAGCGACTTAAATAAAGAGGAATAAGCAGGATAAAAGGATGAACATTTTTGAAGAAGTTAAGGGGGCAAAAACAATTGGGTTGAGTGGACATGTCAGACCGGATGGGGATTGTATCGGTTCTGTCATGGGGCTTAGTATGTATTTAAAGAAGGTATGTCCCGAAGCACAAATTCAGGTGATGATTGAAAAGCCTGCTGATATCTTTCAGTGTATCAAAGGCGTAGAGGAAATCAGCAGTGATTTTGTGCCGGTAACAGATCAATTTGATATTTTTATCGCTTTGGATTCTGAAAAAACACGTCTCGGAGAAGCAGAGAAATTCTTTGACGGCGCGAAAAAAACAATTAATATAGACCATCATATCAGTAATGCGGGCGGCTGCGGGGATGCCAATTATGTGGTTCCCGATGCCAGCAGTGCCAGTGAACTTGTTTTTGATGTTATTGACCAAAAAGAGTTAATTGACGAGGAAATCGCCAAGGCTCTTTACATAGGAATCATGCATGATACGGGAGTGTTCCAGTATTCCAATACTTCTCCCAAGACATTAAGGACAGTGGCAGAACTGTTATCCTACGGTTTTGATTTTTCCAAACTGATTGACCAGACCTTTTATGAAAAAACACATGTGCAAAATCAGGTTCTCGGAAAATCACTGTTAGACAGCAAACTGATGATGGGCGGCAAGTGTATTGTCAGTATGATTGATAAGGAAACCATGGATTTTTATCAGGTTTGCAGTCATGATTTGGACGGAATTATCAGTCAGCTTCGATATACCAAGGGCGTGGAATGTGCCATTTTCATGTATCCCTTAGGTGAAAATGAATTTAAAGTAAGTCTGCGTTCCAACGGGAACGTGGATGTGGCAAAAGCAGCTTCCGCATTTGGCGGCGGCGGTCATGTAAGAGCAGCCGGCGCAACCCTGACGGGAACTTACGAAGAAATCGTAACACGTCTGTCAGCAGAGATTGCAAAGCAGTTTTAAGAAGCCGGTGTTTGCGGACGGCCTTTTAAGGCGCAAGCGGCAGAACCGGAAAATAAGTGAATGAGGTTTTTATGTATCACGGAATCATAAACGTATATAAAGAAAAAGGCTTTACCTCCCATGATGTGGTTGCGAAGCTGAGAGGAATCTGTAAACAGAAAAAAATCGGACACACAGGAACCCTTGACCCGGATGCGGTGGGGGTTCTTCCTGTTTGTTTGGGAAGTGCCACGAAATTGTGCGATATGCTGACAGATAAAGAGAAAGAATACATAGCGGTTCTTTTACTTGGTAAGGTTACGGATACCCAGGATACCACGGGAGAGGTGCTTTCTGAGGCAACGGTAACGGCATCCGTGGAAGAAGTGCGGGAAGCGATTTTTTCTTTTCAGGGTGATTATGCCCAGGTACCGCCCATGTATTCTGCTTTAAAGGTGAACGGAAAGAAGCTTTACGAGCTTGCAAGAGAAGGCAAGGAGGTAGAGCGTGTAGCCAGGGACGTGGTCATTCATGAACTGGAAATTTTGGAAGAGGATTTACCCAGGGTTAAAATCCGCGTCAGATGCTCTAAGGGAACCTATATCAGAACCCTTTGTCATGATATCGGTCAGAAGCTTGGCTGCGGCGGCGCGATGGAATCGCTGCTTCGTACTAAGTCCGGACAGTTTCACTTAGAAGAGGCCCATAAACTTTCGGAAATCCAGACCTATGCGGATGAAGGAAGACTTGAGGGACTGGTGATTCCCGTGGAGAAGATGTTTGAAAAGCTTCCTGCGGTGACGGCGAAAGAGGAAGCGTTGAAAGCGCTTTTAAACGGAAACCAGCTGAAGAAAAGTGAAGTGGTTTTGCCGGAGGGCTTCTCGTTTACAGCCCCGATAAGCACAGGCGGCGAGACTGTGGCGAAGGCAGAGGCAGGCGCAGGCGTCAGAGTGCGCATGTACAGTCATGAAGGTACTTTTTTCGGTGTTTACGAATATCAAAAGGAACGAAGACTATTCAGTCCCTTTAAGATGTTTTTTATGGAATAGGAAGATATCATATGCGGATAATTAGCGGAAGTACGGATTTTGTGCTGGAAGGAAAGAGTGCGGTTGCCATCGGCAAGTTCGATGGGATTCACAGAGGACACCTGGCACTGATGAATCATATATTGGAACAAAAAAATGAGGGAATGCAGGCAGTTGTTTTTACCTTTGACCCGCCGGCTACTGTGTTTTTCGGACGGGGCGGTGAGAAGGAACTGACTACCCTTGCGGAAAAAAGACGGTTCTTTGAAAGCCTTGGAATTGATGTGCTGATTGAGTTTCCTTTAAATAAAGAAACAGCAGCCATAGAGGCTGAGGATTTTGTGAAAGAGATTCTGGTAAAGCAGATTCAGGCGGCGTATATTGCAGCCGGAACGGATTTATCCTTTGGATACAAGGGCCGTGGTGACAGCGTTTTGTTGTCGGCGCTTGGTGAACAGTTTGGTTATCGTGTGGAAATAATAGACAAACTGTTTTTTGAAGAGAGAGAAATCAGTTCTACCTATGTCAGGGAGGAAGTCCTGCTTGGAAATATGGAAACCGTAAGGGAACTTTTGGGCAGGCCTTACAGCATTACCGGTAAGGTGGAGCAAGGAAAGAAGCTGGGAAGAACCTTGGGGATGCCTACGGTAAACCTTTATCCGCCGGAGGGGAAGCTTTTGCCCAGGAAGGGTGTTTACTTCTCGGAAACCCGGTGTAACGGAATTCCTTATAAAAGTATTACCAATATCGGTTTAAAGCCTACGGTGAATGATACGCCCGCGATTAGTGTGGAATCTTATTTGTACGATTTTGAGGGAGATTTGTACGGGGAAGAAATCGAAACCTTCCTGCTGGCATTCAAACGTCCCGAAATGAAATTTGACAGTGTGGATGCTTTGAAAGCACAGATGCTTGCGGATGTAGAAGAGGGTAGGCACTGGTAAATATTACTAAAATAACGTTTTCGGAAAAAGCCTGATTATTAAAATTTGACAGATGCATGAAAAGTTGTTATAATATCTTTACTGTTTCGTAATATTTTCGTAATATTTAGGAGGCTTGTTTTGAAAACATTAGTGAAATGTGGTGTGTGTGCACTGGTTGCCGGTCTTGTTTTGGGAACACCGGCTACAGCGTACGCATCCGAAATAAATAATCAGATAGTAAAAGAAAATAACAATATTGCACAGTCAACAGAAGACCTTCTGACAGCCGGTATCGGCGAACTTTTCAGTACGGTACTGACGGAAGACGAATATAAGGAAATCGCTAAGAAGGCACAGGGAGCCAGATGGGGTTATACCAATCTCGGTATTTGTAACGTGGAGGATAATAACTTAAATATCAGACAGACTCCCGATGAATCCGGTAAAATGGTAGGGAAGCTGCCTAAGAATGCGGCTTGTGAAGTATTAGAGAGCAAGGATGGCTGGGCGCATATCAAGTCCGGTAAGGTAGACGGCTATGTGAAAGAACAGTATCTTTTGGTAGGCTTTGATGCCATCCAAAAGGGTGAAGAACTGGCAAGTCCCATTGCTGTAGCAAATACGGACGGCTTAAATGTCAGAGAAGAGCCCAACACCTCAGCAGAAGTGGTGACTCAGGTAGCCCATGGTGAAATGTTGGATATTGCCGAAATTATGAATAACGGCTGGGTGAAGGTTTACCTGGATAGTGAAGAAGTTTATGTTTCTGCAGATTATGTGGAAGTTAAGTCTGATTTAAATACTGCCATTACCATGACGGAAGTTTTATATGGGGAAGGCGTATCTGATGTAAGAGTAGAGCTTTGTGAGTATGCAAAGCAGTTTATCGGTAACCCTTACGTGTGGGGCGGCACCAGCCTTACTAAGGGTGCGGACTGTTCCGGTTTCGTACAGAGTGTATTTAAGAAGTATGGTGTATCTCTTCCCAGAACTTCCAGAACACAGGCAGGCGTAGGTACACAGATTTCAGCAGGTGATTTAAAGGCCGGAGATTTGATTTTCTATGCCAAGGGCGGAACCATCAACCATGTGGCAATTTATATCGGCGGAGGCCAGGTAGTACATGCCAGCAGCCCTAAGTCCGGTATTAAGATTTCTAAATACAATTACAGAACACCTCATAAGATGATGAGAGTACTGCAGGATTAGAGAGAAGTTGAATATTTTAGCGAAGTTAAGCGGGCACGAAAATGCCCGCTTTTGTTTTCGTAAAAAAAACTAAAATTCCTTAAAAGTTTAGTAAATATATACAAAATATAAATAAATAATTAACGAATATTGACAAAATATAGGTGGGGGGGGGTAAAATTAAGGTGGAACGTTTTACTTATTTTGAGAGGAGACGGATACATGAATAAATTCTTCAGGAAAAAATCATTTTTGTACTTTATGACAGTGCTTATGATACTGTCAGTTTTCCCCTTTGAATGGGTTCGTGCAAGTGAGCAGGTCCCCGTGGAAGTGGAAAGAGAAGTCATGATAGAGGAGGAAGCGGAACCTACCGAGGAACCGGTAGCAGAGCCCGTTCAGACGCAAGCCCCGGAGCCTACACAGGCGCCCGTGGTTGAACAGCCTACCCAGGCTCCGGCAACAGAAGCACCTGCAACGGAAGCAACTGAAACGACAGCACCTGCTACAGAGCCTGGCACAGAAACCGGTACAGAAGCTACGGAAGCGCCCGCGCCTTCAGCAGAAGTTACCGAGGAGCCTACAGCAGAGGCAACCGTGGAACCTACTATAGAGCCTACTTTAGAACCGGGCACAGAACCCACAGCAGAGCCGGAGGAAGAATGTACCCTGACAGAAGGTTGCATCCTGCCTACAGGGCATGAGGGAGATTGTGAGCTTGAAGAAGCTTGTGACCTCTCTGAAAACTGTGCCCTGGAGAAGGGCCATGAAGGCGACTGTATGACCGAAGAGGAACTGTTACTTTTGAAAGATGCGTTAGGGGATGAGATAGACTTAGAACCCCAGCAAGCAGAGCCTGCCACCATCGAAGTTACCACAGAAGGGGACAAAATCAGTGCTTACTTTGGTGAGACCTTATCCATGAAGGTCAGTGCAAGTGCACCTATGGGAGCAGACAATTATTTTTACCTGAAGT
The DNA here is from genome assembly GCA_017561085.1 of Lachnospiraceae bacterium. Lineage (GTDB taxonomy): Bacteria > Bacillota > Clostridia > Lachnospirales > Lachnospiraceae > Suilimivivens. The sequence continues at coordinate 35,374 of JAFZDQ010000112.1, read as the reverse complement.
TAGATACAGACAGAGCAGGCCTTTTGACAGAAGTGGCAGAAGGTGAAACCTTCTCTGTAACAGATACAAGCGGAAATGAAATCACCCTTACGAAAACCGCGGATGGTTGCTATTTCACGCTTGATAACAGCCTTGAAGATGCGGCTACAGAATTCACTTTAGATTTTACATCAGAGGAAGGTGCGGACAGCACCAACTCAAACCCTGCCACAGTGAAGGTTTATGCAGGTATGGGAGCGGACGCGGAAACAGCAGCCACAGCAGCAGACGAAGCGGCAGCAGAGAGCGACCCCGCAGTTACCCTTACCTGGAGTGCAACCTCTGATAAACTCCAGTATTCCATCGACCTTTACTGGAAGACTGCAGACGAAAGTAAGAAGTATCACCAGACCTACGACACAGTAGAAGAAAGTGGCGTTGACACCACCTACGTGCTGAATATCATTACCTCATCCGGCACTTATGATACCGGCAAGATGGAGGTAAGGCTTCCTTATGCCCTTTGGGCGTACCGTGACGGAACGGCTTGCGTGCCCAGCCAGATTTCCCTGGCGAAGATGCCTGATATTCCTGCAGATGAGGACGTGAGATATCATTATTGGGTAGATGATATGGGAACCCCGGAAAATGAAGCGGATGACGAATTGGTAATTACCAACTGGTGCGAGGTGCCGGCCGGTACCAACACCACCATTGAAGTAAGATATACGGTTGACCCTGTGAAAACCATCGATATGAGTATTGGCGAACTGGTAGCCAAGGGAAGTGCGACAACCACCCTGCAGGATACCCCTGAGGTATATACCACAGATGCCATTACCTATCAGCTGGATACCGGGTTTACCTTGGGTAAACTGTCATTTTCCAGTACGCCGCCCAAGCCAACCTATATTTACAGTGCGGATAAGTTACCTTCTGAACTTAGGACGGATGCAGATTTTGAGAATTACAGGTATATGTCATTTAATATAAATGAGCAGTATACAAAAATCAATCAGCCCACAGAGTCGCTATTCCATTTTGAAGATGCACTTTGCGATGAAGCAGAGGTACTATTTGTAAAATCCAGTATGAGTCCTGACAGAGGGGGAGTAGTTAAGAATCACCCTGTTCAGCTTCATCCGGAAGGAGATACAACGGCATGGTCTTATACAAGGCCGGGGACAATGTATTCCCAAGGAAGTTCAATGACCTCAGAGGTAAATAGTACAATCTATGTCCGTTATCCTGCCACACAGGAAAGCTTCCAGCCTATCATTTATCTGGATATTACGACGACGGATGAAGACAGCCATTTGGTAGAAGACGGCGACCACAATGATATAGATGGTGCGCAGATTACCATGGATGAATTCGAATGGGTGAATTACGAATACCATATCGGTGAACTGGAAACATGGGAAAAGGATGGTGGAAATACCTATGCCGGTGGTATAGAAATTGTAAAAAACGGAAAATCTCCGGGAGAATTTGAGTGGGAATTGGAGCAATCCTATGACGGAAACCTGCTTTCTGAGGATGCCAGACAAAAATTTGAAATCTATGATGATTTTCATTTTTGGAATCTGGGAGAAAATGGTGCTTATATTCCCATGACGGAGGAAGATTATGAAATTACCCAGATAAATCGTATAAGTTGCAGTCTCTCGGTTGTAGATTTATCCAACGGAAACTCTTATTATTCGGATTTTGAAGGCGGAGATTTGGTAATTGAAGGGTATCGAAAAGGTGCATGGGAAGAAATCCAGACAATTACATTAGAGCCTCAAAAAGCTAGTGGTGGTTATTTGTTTAATAAAGGTATCAATAGCAGTGGTTTAGACACGAATATAAAGGGGCGCGGCTTTACCAGAATTCGCGTAAAAACGCCTGCAGTGGGAAGAGGAAAATTCAAATGTAACATAGACTTGTATACAGAAATTAAGCCCACTTCCCCTACCTTCAAGGCATGGGCAGAGGCAAATCCGGATTACACCGGTAGTATATATATTTATGATGTGGCAGCCTTTAAGCATTTCCTTACGGATGAAAACGGAAACTTTGTATGGAATGACAAAAGTGCAGAACAGGTAACTACACCCGGTGGTTCCAAGCCGTCTACATCAGTATGTGAATATCTAGCAACCAGAGATAAAGCAGAGAATAACTATGGAGAAGCCACCAGTGACGGTTATATGTTAAGAGACTGGGACTCCGGCGTACTTTCTCCCATTACCTATAAATCTGCTATTAAGAAAGAAATCGTAAGTAAGACAAACAATACCGATAAGCAAAGGGCAGAAGTACAGTTTAAGATAACGGAAGCTGAATCCACTAACATGTCTGAAAGCTTTGCGACAAATAATCCGGAGATATTTAATGCGTTCCAGCAGACGGAAGGGGTATTTTATGACCTGCTTCCGGTTGGTTACAAGTATAATACCGAGTCCACGCCTACTGTAAAAAGATATATGGTATCAAATGGGGGGACCGGAGTACAGGTTACGAAGGTAGAGGCATTTGATAACTGGGACGGAACCGGCAGACAGATGGTGAAGTTCTATGTGAAGTGTGATGAGGGTGTAACAAATTTTATGCGTGAGCAGGTGTATCGTTATTTTTCTGCACTGCATATCGGAAACAATTCATCTGTTTATACCGGAGTGAGTGGCTTTGAACTTACCTTCGACACCTATATCACCTGGAAAGATCTGGTTTACACCACCGGTAATGAATACAACCTGGTTGCATTCCAGAGCGGCAAGACCATCAAGGGAGACTCTAAATCAGACAGCGGAAATCCGGAGGTATATAATAATAAAGGAAATCCGGTTGACAGTACAGTGAAATTTTTAGAAGTAGTAGGCCGTGACGGAAATCCTGCGTTCTGCGACATGGATGGGGATGGTGTAATCACACCCAACAGCACCCTGTACGCTTACGTGGCAGTATCTCTGGATATGGCTACCTCCCTGGAAGTTGGTATCGACAAACGTGTCAAAGGGAACGGCGGTATTTATACCACCATCGATACCACCAACTTAAATGACACCTACAAATACCGTGTGGGCGTAACTAACTCCGCCAGCGGTACCTTAAAGGATTTAATTGTTTACGACATTTTAGAAGAAGCGGCCAACAAAGAAGGCGCCACCGGAGAAGTAACATGGAAGGGAACATTCCAGTCTATCGATACCTCTCGCGCCGTAGCCCTTGGCATTGCTCCCGTGGTTTATTACTCCACGGCAGATATTGACTATAACACGGAAACCGGCAGCGTGAAGGATACCTGGCTTGAGAATACTTCTGTCTGGTCCACCACACAGCCGGAAGATAAGAGTACCATCAAGGCCATCGCGGTAGACCTGCGTAAGAAAACAGACGGCAGCGACTTCGTGTTACCCAACAGCGGCTGTGTATACTTTGAAATCAGCATGACCGCACCGGACACCCTGCCCCAGATGGAAAACCCGGACAAGATTTACGCCATCAACAGACCGGCATACTCCTGTTACCGTCAGACTAGTACCTCCTCAGAGGGCGAGTACGCAACGGTAATCGGAACCCGCGTAAAAATCAGCATTCCCGAAACACAGCGTAGCGTGAAGAAGGTATGGGAAGATGCAGACAATCAGGACGGAAAGCGTCCCGAAAGCATTGAAATTCAGATTCTTGGTGACGGAGTAGCATATGGCGACCCTGTTACCTTAAGTGAAGCAAATGGCTGGGCTTATACCTGGGAACACCTGCCCAAGACCGCAATCGGTGGGGCAGAGATTACCTACACCATTGAAGAAATAAACTTACCGGAAGGCTATACCGCAACCTATGAGGAAGAAGAAAAAGTCTTCACGGTAACCAATACCTATACACCGGAAGTGGTTGATATTGAAGGTGAAAAGACCTGGGAAGATGCCGACAATCAGGATGGCAAACGTCCTTCCAGTATCACCATCAACTTACTTGCAGACGGCGAAAAGATTGATTCCGTAACAGTGACTCCCGATGCAGACGGCAACTGGACATGGAGTTTCACAGACCTGCCCAAGTATAAGGCTGGTGCAGTAGGTCAGGAAATCGTTTATACCATTACGGAAGAAGCAGTTACAGACTATGAAACCGAAGTAGACGGCTACGACGTAATAAACACCCATGAACCGGAAGTGGTTGATATTGAAGGTGAAAAGACCTGGGAAGATGCAGACAATCAGGACGGTAAACGTCCTTCCAGCATCACCATCAATTTACTTGCGGACGGCGAAAAGATTGATTCCGTAACCGTAACAGAAGCAGATGACTGGAAGTGGAGCTTTACAGAACTTCCTAAATACAAGGTTGGTGCAGTAGGCCAGCTTGTAACCTATACCATCACAGAAGATGAAGTTACAGGCTACGAAACCGAGATAAACGGCTATGACGTAACCAATACCTATACACCCGAAACAACTGAAGTAAGCGGTGAAAAGACCTGGGACGATGCAGACAATCAGGACGGAAAGAGACCTGAAAGCATTACTATCAGACTGTTTGCAGACGGAACAGAAATCGACTCTGTAACCGTAACGGAAGCAGATGACTGGAAGTGGAGCTTTACAGAGCTTCCCAAGTACAGAGACGGTGGCGTGGAAATCGTCTACACCATCACGGAAGATGAAGTTGCAGACTACGACAGTGAAGTAGACGGCTATAACGTAACCAATACCCATGAGCCTGAAACCACCGAAGTAACGGTTTTAAAGAAGTGGAAGGACGAAAACGACAAGGACGGCCTCCGTCCCGACAGCATCAAAGTTCAGCTCCTTGCAGACGGCGAAGAGATAGGCGAGCCTGTAGTATTAAACAAAGCAAACAAGTGGACCTATACCTGGACAGACCTGCCCAAGTATAAGGACGGCGTGGAAATCACATATACCGTGAAGGAAATCAGTAAGGTGAAAGGCTACACCACTACCTACAGTGAGGATACCTTTACCATTACCAATACCCACAAGGTAGAACCTACACCGACTCCTACCCCGGTACCGGAGGAAACTCCCGCACCTACGGCAACACCGTCACCTACGGCGACACCCAAGCCTACCGAAACACCTACGCCCACAGCGGAAGTGACACCGGAGCCTGAGACAACCCCTACACCGAATCCCGGGGAAACGCCGGCACCTACGCCGGGCAAGACACCGGCACCTAGCGCTACACCCAAGCCGGTAACGGAGGTGGAACCCGAGCAGGGCGAAAGAGTAGAGGAAGTAGGCATTGAAGCGGCAGTGCTTGGAGCAAGAAGAGCCACAGACTGTGCAGTTCTTGGTAAGAGAAGACGTCCCGCAACAGGCGATGACATGCAGATTTTCTTATGGATTGGTATGCTGTTAATGGCAGGTATTTCAGCCACGTTTGCAGCCACCCAAATTTATAAGGGCAAAAGAAGAGGAATTTTGAAGGATGAATAAAAAAGCATTATGGTTGGTGCTTGCGCTGACCCTGACAATGCTGACCGGCTGTGCATCAAAAGGAAAGACAGAAACAGAGGAAACACCGGCAATGGAAGTAACCATTGCCGGCGTTCCCGTAACAGAAGACGACAGCAAGGATGATAGCGCAGAAAGCAGTCAGGAAGAAACCGACAGTCAGAAAGAAACCGTAGCAGGTAGCAATCAAGACGCGGAAACGCAAATAGAAACAGAAGAAGCGAATTTAGGGGAAGACGGAAGTATAAACCTGCGTCTGCCCAAAGGTTTTGTGGAATATGAAGGGGAAGAAGGACTTTTCGTTTGTGAAGAATACCCTGAAGAAATCGCCTGCATCAGCTATCTGATAGCAGCCTATGACGGCAGGAAGGAAGCTGTGAACGAAGCGATTTTCAGAGAACGTCTTATTAAGGAATTTCAGGACAACTACGGTGAAGACGTGGATGTCAGAGTGAAGGACTTAAAGGAGTATGAAACAGACGGAAAGGAATGCGTACAGATCGAAGTAGCCTACAAGCTTCTTGGTACGAACTATGAACAGCTCCAGCTCCTTATTTATGATGAGGCAGGAAAAGAAGAGCATATCTTCAGCTACATCCAGGAAAAAGGCGCCGGATACATGGACGCATTCAAACAAAGTGCAGAAACGGTCACATTCCGTTAATGAAACCTCAAATATAAAATCTTTCTAAAAATATGTACTTTCCATTTTTTTTTGATATAATATAATTAACAATAAGTAAATAAAAACTTGATTGTTAATATTTGATGATAAAAAGGGGAAATATTTGTTAATGAAAGTAAAGCAGAACTTGCTTGCTTCTACAGCATCGACACAGAAATCACTGGAAGCTATACGAAACGGAGATGCTGGATTGAATGAACGAAGGAAAAATATATTAGCAAGAGTTCCAAATCCTAATGATTGGGGTGCATTCGAATATGAATCCATAACAATTAAGGATATCGCTTATCTTTCAGCAGCAACAAAGCATGAATTTGCTCTATTAAGAGGGAAAACGAAGGACATTGTTTTCCATGGGATTGAGAGACATTGTGAATTCACTGATGAGCTACTGATTCTTTTAAAGTCTAAGAAACTTCGCTTAATAGCACACACACATCCTGATTATTCATCAATAGAACCCTCTGAAGATGATAGAGATTTTTTGAAATATATAGACCAGAAAAGAAGTACGATTATTTCTTATATAACCGGTTATGAAATGGAATTTACTGCAAATATTTTTGATGATTTTGTGGAAGGAGGTATAAGATAATGCTAACGGTAAATGAAGCTAAGAGTATCGGAATATCTGCGTGTATCAATAAATTAGGATATGAATTCTGTAAAGAGCATGCTGATAATGCAACTTCGGGCTATAGTGAAGAAGATGGTTTTGTTAATTGTTTTGTGGGAATAAATGATAAACCCGTGAATGAATATGATATATCAAAAGTTACGCAGTTAATCTTAACCTCGGGAATCAAATGGCAATATTCAGCGCGATGTAATGTTTCCATTATAGATGGAACAGTTGAATTTACTGAATGCAGAATACCGGATTAAGTTGATGAAAAATCATACTTTACACGCGCCCGAAACTGTGGTATTATCGTTAAGGTATGTATTTATAGCCTGAGCCCGGATTCTTGGAAGACTCCGACCGAATCTTAGCTCACGGCGATTATTAAGAAAAAGGAGGAAACAAACATGATTTCTAAAGAAAAGAAAGCAGCAATTATGAAAGAATATGCTACATGTGCTAACGATACAGGTTCACCTGAAGTACAGATTGCAGTTCTTACAGCAAGAATCCAGGAGCTCACAGAGCACTTAAAGGTTCATCCCAAGGACAACCACTCCAGAAGAGGTATGTTCAAATTAGTAGGTCAGAGACGTGGTTTACTTGACTATCTTAAGAGCAAAGATATCGAAAGATACCGTTCTTTGATTGAAAGACTTGGTCTTAGAAAATAAGACTTCAGCAAAAATGCAAGCAAGAGGCGGAGCATACCGAGTATTTCGGAATCTCCGCCTTTTAAGCGAAAATAAGGAAGAGTTCATGCAATGCAGGTCAAGAAGTAACATAAGTTCTCTGCCCGCCCCGATAAGCGCGAATGCTGAGGGTGTGCACGTTTTACGCGAGCGCATATTGCCGGAGAGTTTATGTTGCTTTTTGACAGATGGCAGACGGCCATCAAAAGTCGCTTTGTATGCAAACTCTTTCTTAAAACAAATTAACTTATCAAATTTAGAAAAGGAGAGAGATTATGTACAAGACATTTTCCATGGAACTGGCCGGCCGTACCTTAAGCGTAGACGTAGGCAGAGTAGGTAAGCAGGCAAACGGATGTGCATTTATGCATTATGGTGATACCACAGTATTATCCACAGCAACAGCATCCGACAAGCCCAGAGAAGGAATCGATTTCTTCCCTCTGAGTGTTGAATACGAAGAAAAATTATATGCAGTTGGTAAGATTCCCGGCGGCTTTAACAAGAGAGAAGGTAAGGCATCTGAAAATGCTATCCTTACCAGCCGTGTAATCGACAGACCTATGCGTCCTTTATTCCCTAAGGATTACAGAAACGACGTTACCTTAAACAACATGGTAATGAGCGTTGACCCTGAATGCCGTCCTGAAATCGTAGCTATGCTGGGTGCAGCAATCGCTACTGCTATTTCAGATATTCCTTTTGATGGTCCTTGTGCTATGACACAGATGGGCTTAGTTGACGGACAGTTCGTAGTGAATCCTTCCCAGGAACAGTGGAAGAGCGGTGACTTAAGCTTAACAGTAGCTTCTACCAAAGAAAAAGTTATCATGATTGAAGCAGGTGCAAACGAAGTACCCGAAGATAAGATGATTGAGGCTATTTACAAAGCACATGAAATCAACCAGACAATCATCGCATTCATCGAACAGATTGTAGCTGAAGTTGGTAAAGAAAAACACGAATACACAAGCTGTGCTATTCCCGAAGAATTATTCGCAGCAATTAAGGAAATCGTTCCTCCCGCTGAAATGGAAGAAGCAGTATTTACAGATGAAAAGCAGGTTCGTGAAGAAAACATCAAGAACATTACTGCTAAGTTAGAAGAAGCTTTCGCTGAAAACGAAGAATGGCTTGCACTTCTTTCTGAAGCTGTTTACCAGTATCAGAAGAAGACTGTTCGTAAGATGATTTTAAAGGACAGAAAGCGTCCTGACGGCCGTGATATCACACAGATCCGTCCTCTTGCAGCAGAAGTTGATTTAATCCCCAGAGTACATGGCTCCGCAATGTTCACCCGTGGACAGACACAGATTTGTAACGTATGTACACTTGCTCCTTTATCCGAACAGCAGAGAATTGACGGTTTGGACGAAAACGAAGTAAGCAAGCGTTATATGCATCATTATAATTTCCCTTCCTACTCTGTAGGTGAAACCAAACCCTCCAGAGGTCCCGGAAGAAGAGAAATCGGTCACGGCGCACTTGCAGAAAAGGCTCTTATGCCTGTTCTTCCTTCTGAAGAAGAATTCCCTTATGCAATCCGTACCGTATCCGAAACTTTTGAATCCAACGGTTCTACATCCATGGCTTCCACATGTGCATCCTGTATGTCCCTGATGGCTGCCGGTGTACCGATTAAGAGAATGGTTGCAGGTATTTCCTGTGGTCTTGTAACAGGTGATACTGATGACGATTTTGTACTTCTTACCGATATCCAGGGCTTAGAAGACTTCTTCGGCGATATGGACTTTAAGGTAACAGGTACTACCGAAGGTATCACAGCAATCCAGATGGATATTAAGATTCATGGTTTAACAAGACCTATCGTAGAAGGCGCTATCGCAAGATGTCGTGAAGCAAGATTGTTCATCATGGACAACTGTATGAAGACTGCAATTGCAGAGCCCAGACCTGAAGTTGGTCCTTACGCTCCTAAGATTATCTCTCTTCAGATTGATCCTGAAAAGATTGGTGATGTTGTAGGTCAGCGTGGTAAGACCATCAACGAAATCATTGCACGTACAGGCGTGAAGATTGACATTACCGATGATGGTATGGTATCTGTTTGCGGTACAGACGCAGCAATGATGGATAAGGCTGTTGAATATATTAAGACAATCGTTGCAGACTACCAGGAAGGCCAGATTTTCAAGGGTGTTGTAGTAAGCATTAAAGAATTCGGTGCATTCGTAGAATTTGCACCCGGTAAAGAAGGTATGGTTCATATTTCCAAGATTGCGAAGGAAAGAATCAACCATGTAGAAGATGTGCTGACACTTGGCGATAAGGTAACCGTTGTTTGCCTTGGCAAGGATAAGATGGGAAGAATGAGCTTCTCCATGAAAGACGTAGCACAGCAGTAATTGAAGGATTGAAGCATTAAAGCGATTAAAGCATTAAAGCGACTAAAGTTATTGATGCTAAGGGCCTCCGGAACGATGTTCCGGAGGTTTTTTTGTTGCTTTTGGTGGTTGTCCCAACGCACTGAAAGAAATTTAAAATCCGTTGGGCAAAAGTCCGACAGCATAGAAAAGAGCGGTTTTTACTTGGAAAAAAAGTAGTAATGAGTTAAAATAATAATAAGGCTGTCTTTCGAAAAAGCAGGCATCGACAGGATAGATTTATTTTGGAGGATTGGGTTATATGGAAAACATCAAAACAGGTTTTCATCCTCCCATGGGATGGAATTCATGGAACACTTTTACATGGGACATTAATGAAGATTTGATTAAACAGGTGGCAGACGTTTTTGTAGAAGAAGGATACAAGGATGCCGGCTATGAATACATAGTAATCGATGATTGCTGGAGCTTAAAGCAAAGAGATGAAAACGGAAATCTGGTGGCAGATCCCGAGAAGTTCCCCAGCGGTATGAAGGCGCTTGCGGATTATATCCATTCCAAGGGACTTAAGTTTGGTATGTATTCCTGTGCCGGAACCCATACCTGTGCCGGTTATCCCGGAAGTTTTGAATATGAGTTTCAGGATGCCAAGCAGTTTGCAAGCTGGGGCGTTGATTATTTGAAGTATGATTATTGCTATAAACCCCGTGCCATGGACGGAGAGCTTTTGTACAGGAGAATGGCACTTGCCCTGAAGAATTCCGGCCGTGATATTTTGTTCTCTGCCTGCAACTGGGGCGAAGACCATGTACATGACTGGATCCGCAGTGCCGGAGCACATATGTACCGTTCTACCGGAGATATTCAGGACAATTGGGATTCCATTAAGAGACTGGCCAATTCCCAGATGGATAAGGCCCCTTTTACAGGCAATTTCTGCCACAATGACATGGATATGCTGGTAGTAGGTATGCGTGGAGGCAGTAACAATGACTTTATCGGCACCATCGGTGGTTGTACGGATACCGAGTACAAAACACACTTTGCACTTTGGTGTATGATGGGTTCCCCGCTTATGATTGGCTGTGACATCCGCAAGGCAGATGCAATGACTAAGCGGATTTTAATGAACAAGAATTTTATTGCCATCAATCAGGACGACGAAGCCAGAGGTTTTTATGTGCTGCATCCCGAACCCCAGTGGCTCACTGACAGTGGCTGTTTCATCCTGGTGAAGGTGTTAGCGGACGGTGACCTTGCCATCGGTTTCTTTAACCTGGGTGAAGGACAAAGAGGAATCCCGCTCCAGTTCTGGGATTTGGGACTTTCTACCGCATCAGGAGAAATGCTCTCCTTATACGATTGCTGGGAAGAAAAGGAACTGGGCGTATTTAAGGGACAGTACCATGTAGTGGTTCCTTCCCATGATTGTGTGATTCTGCGCGGAAAGATCGTGCCCAATGACTAATCAGAATATTTGCTATGAATGTGGTGCATCCCTTGTCTGGGATGAAAAGGCCATTTATATGAAAATGGTTACCAGAAATGCCAGGGAATTTCTTTGTATGGATTGTCTGGCAACTAAGCTTGGCTGCAAACGGCAGGACTTGGAAAAGAGGATTCAATATTATCGGGAGTCCGGCAATTGTATGCTGTTTATGTAAACGGCTTGTTGAAAATGAGTGAAATATTCGGTAACAATTATGATTTTAGTAAGGAGGATTATAACCCATGAATAACGATAACTTTGTAAGTGCCCAAAAGGAAGCGGAATTTCAAAAGCAGGCAGACTATGCTTTGAACCCGGTACTGAACCTTGACTATCCGGACCCTGATGTAATCCGAGTGGATGATACGTATTATATGGTTTCTACCACCATGTATTTCATGCCCGGATGTGAAATCCTGCGTTCTTATGACTTAAAGAACTGGGAGCATATTTCCTATGTATACGACCGGTTAGACTCAACCCCCGCACAGTGCTTAGAAGGGGATGAAAATGTCTACGGTAAAGGCATGTGGGCGGCTACCATCCGTTATCATGAAGGCAAATTTTATATTTGTTTTGTGGCAAATGATACCGGAAAGACTTATCTTTATACGTCCGATACGATAACGGGACCTTGGAAAAAGAGCACCATTGAAGGATTTTTCCATGACTGCTCCCTTTTGTTTGATGATGACGGTAGGGTTTATATTGTTTACGGAAACCGTGAAATCTATTTGACAGAATTAAATGATGAACTTTCGGCGCCGAAAGAGGGCGGTCTTCACCGCATGATTGTGAAGGACAGCGATGAAACCCGTCTGGGCTACGAAGGTGCACATTTCTACAAGATTAACGGAAAATATTATGTATTCTTTATCCACTCTTTAATTGGGGAGTGGAGACGTACAGAAGCCTGTTTTGTGGCAGATTCCTTAGACGGTGAATTTACCGGCTGTGATGTGGTAAATGATGACCTTGGATACTGCTATCAGGGAGTTGCCCAGGGTGGTATTGTAGATACACCGGATGGCAAATGGTATGGCATCCTGTTCCAGGACAGAGGCGCCATCGGCAGATGTCCCGTGCTAATCCCCATGCGTTGGGAAGAAGACTTCCCCGTATTTGGTGAGAACGGAAAAATTCCGGAGAAGATTGAAGTAACAAGCACCAGACCGGGACATGAATATACCCCCTTAATCCAAAGCGATGATTTCCGCCTGCCTGAAGATTTGTCAGAGGAACAAAAGGCGAAAGAATACGGCAGCTTCGGCTTTAAGAGTGTGTGGCAGTTTAACCATGAGCCTGATTTAGCTTTAGTAGATTTGAACCGGGAGGAAGGAAACTTCACAATTACATCCGGAAAACTTTGTGATGACTTAACCAAGGCGAAAAATGTGCTGACACAGCGTATGTTTTATCCTGCCTGTGCCGGTGAGGTGACGCTGGATGCAAGCGGCCTTAAGGAAGGCGATTTTGCCGGACTTTGTGCACTGCAGGGATGCTATGGTTTTGTCGGTATTACCAAGCGTGACGGTCGAAATTATGTGGTCATGGTAAGTAAAACCTCCGAGCAGAGTGATATGATGTCTTACAAAAATGAGTTCGTTCCCGGAACCGAGTGGGAAGCAGTTCCTTTTGAAGGAAATCAAATCCGTTTAAAGATAGAGGCAGAATTTACCAATAAGAAGGATGAGGCAATTTTCAGTTTCTTTGACGGAAGTATTTCCGGCTATCGCAAAGTGGGGATTACCCAGAAACTTTACTTTAAATTAGACCACTTTACCGGTTGCAGATTCGGTCTGTTTATATATTCAACCAAAGAAACAGGCGGATTTGCCAAATTCAGTGATTTCACATATGAAAAGAAATAAGAAATCCCGTAAGCGAGTAAGTAAAACCCGCTTGCGGGATTCTTTCGTTCTGTTAATAAAATAGCCTAACGCCGGGAACAGTCTTATGTACGGGCCTTTTAAAAACGCCGGTACTTAGATGCTGCTTTTTAGCATCTTAGTATCCGCTGCGTTTTTATAGAGCGGGAGCGTGCCCGGAGAAAGACTGTTCCCGACAAAAGACTGTTTCTGTCATAATACTGTTCCGGCAGTATCATTTTATTTCTAATTTCTGTCATATCTTTGCCCTGCTTTCATATATTGAGATGAGAGGTTGTACAAGGAGGGCATATGAAAGAAGAGCAGATTTTGAATCTTTTTCCGTCATCTGTCAGAGAACGGTTTTTGCAGGTAAGTGTGCTGGCATCGGAACTTCAGGAAATCCGTTTGCCTGTGCAGAAACCGGTCCGGATTATCGGAAGCGGAAAAGAATATTTTTTGGACATGTCCGGAAATTTGCAGCAGTCGGTTACTCCGGATTGTTGGTACATAAGGGCAGATGAACTGGAACAAATTGTAAATCATCTTTGCCAATATTCCAGGTACGCTTATGAAGCAGATATCAGACAAGGGTTTTTAACGCTGCCCGGCGGTCATAGGGTTGGCCTGGCCGGACAAGTATCGGTAACGGAAGAAGGTTTGGTGAAGTCTATCAAATATATCCGCTTTATGAACATCCGTATTTCCCATGAGATTGTGGGTGCGGCAGATTCTGTACTGCCGTTTCTTTTAAGGGATGGGCAAGTAAAAAACACCTTGATTGTTTCGCCGCCGGGGTGCGGAAAGACAACCCTTTTAAGGGACCTGGTCAGACAAATATCCGATGGGAGTTTGTTGGCCCCGGGAAAGCCGGTTGGGGTGGTGGATGAACGGTCCGAAATCGCCGGGTGTTTTCGGGGAATACCGGAAAACAAAGTGGGAATCCGCACGGATGTGATGGACAGCTGTCCAAAATGTCAGGGGATGATGATGCTGGTCCGCTCCATGGCTCCGGAAGTGATAGCGGTAGATGAAATCGGCGGCAGGGAAGATGCGGTTGCTATTTTGGAAATTCAAAAGTGCGGCTGCAAGGTACTTGCCACCATGCATGGAAATTCCATGGAGGATATCCGCAAAAATAACATGGATGAAATGCTTTTCGAGCGGTTTGTTTTTTTGAAAAAGAGGGACGGAAGATGTGTGATTGACAACATAATCGAAAAAGAGGTGCAGGCGGATGTTTAAACTGTGCGGCACTTTTTTATTAATCGGCGGTTGCGTGGGCTTTTCCTATAGTTTGTGCATGGAAAAACAAAAACGGATCCGCTTGTTAAAGGAATTTAAGTACCTTTATTCCCTGATGCAAAATGAAATGCTGTATACCGGTGAGGCGTTTCCGGGGTTGTTTTTACGCTTATCGGAAAGTGTTGCAGAGCCGCTTTCCGGGATGCTTTTTCGGGTCAGTGAAAAGATGACGCTGGCACAAAGTGAAGGATTTGAGGAAATTTGGCAAAAGGAAGCGGCTGGTGTTTTGCGGGACTATTCCCTTTCCGAGAGGCAAAGGAAGATAATTTTCGATTTCCCCGCCGGTATGAATTTGTGGGAATGCGGCGGCCAGGTGAAGTCGCTGCAAAGACAGATTGAGGAACTGGGGAATTTGATTGCGGCGATGGAACAGGAAGAAAAAAGTAAAAATAAAGTGATTATGAGCCTTGGTATAGCTGCAGGTCTGTTTTTGACGATTATCCTGCTATAAGGCATAGGAGGAACGATGGAAGTAAGTCTGATTTTTAAGATTGCGGCAGTAGGAATATTGATTACCATACTGGGGCAGGTTTTGAAGCACAGCGGCAGGGAAGAGCATGCTTTTTTAATCAGCCTTTCGGGACTTATTTTGGTGCTTGGATGGATTTTGCCCTATATCTATGATTTGTTTATGATGATTCAGGAACTTTTCCAATTATAGAGGAAAGTCCGGAAGGGAAGGAAAAGCAAATGGAAGTTCTGAAAATTGGTATTTTGGGTCTTGTGGGGGTAATGCTGGCACTACAGTTTAAAAGCACCAGGCCGGAAATTGGTATTTATATAGGGTTTGCGGTTTGTATCGTTCTTTTTTCCCTGTCCCTGGACGGGCTCTGTCAGATTATGAAACAGATAGAAGTGCTGCAGCAGTACATGCAGGTGTCGGGACCTTATTTTAAACTCTTATTTAAGGCTGTGGGTATTACTTATATCTGTGAGTTTTGTGCCGCTGTATGTAAGGATGCGGGACATGGTGCCATTGCAGGGCAAATCGAGGTTTTCGGCAAGGTTTCCGTACTCTTTTTGGGACTGCCGATTCTTACTGCCATTGTGGAAACCATCAGCAATATCACAGGCTGAGAAAGGGGGAGGTTTTGACGGTTAAAAAGTGGATGGTACGGTTTGCCTGCGGGCTTTTACTTTTTGTTTTTGTGTGGGGAAATAGGGAACTTTGTGTCCATGCGAAGGAAGAAGAGGAAGCATTTCAGGAGTTTCTTACGGGACAGGCAGGCAAGTGGGAACTTGACGAAGTACAAAGTGAAATGACGGAGCTTTTTCCGGAGATATCCATGGATTTGGAGGAAATCCTTGTAATGCTTATGAAGGGAAATCTTGCGGAAGCACTTTCGGAACTGGGCAGCGGAATCAGGGAGGCGGTTTTGGGAGAAATTACCGGTATGCGCAGGCTGTTTGTCAGTATTTTGGTAATCGGTATCTGTTCGGCGCTGTTTTCTAATTTTGCTGATGTGTTTTCGGGCAGGCAAGTGTCCCGGATCGGCTTTTACTTTATGTATCTGTTTTTGATTTCGGTTCTTTTGCAGGCGTTTGCCTCGTCTGCAAAACTCGCGGTGCTGTCGATGGAGAATGCAGTCCTTTTCGTGAAGCTGTTTATCCCCACTTATTTTATGACGGTAGGTGCCTGCGGTGGCAGTATGACGGCGGTTTTTTATTATCAACTGATGCTGGTGGCCGCTTATCTGATAGAAAGTTTCTTACTTCACGGGCTTTTGCCCTTTGTATACAGTTACGTTTTATTGGCGCTTTTAAACGGTATTTGGTCGGAAGAGCGTCTGACCCTTCTTCTTGATTTGATAAAAAAGGGAATTACCTTAGTCCAAAAAACTTTGCTTGGGGTAATTACTTCCTTAAGTCTGGTGCAATCGGTTATCGTTCCGGCACTGGACGGGCTGAAAATAACCGCCTTTAAGAAGACCCTGGCGGCGATTCCGGGAGCCGGCGGAGTTGCTTCCGGCATGTCGGAACTTATGCTGGGCTCGGCGGTGCTGATAAAAAACAGTATGGGAGTTTTGTTTTTGCTGTTACTTTTGTTTGTATGTATCGTGCCGCTTTGCAAACTGTTTTTGGTAGGTTCTTTTATGAAATGCGGTGCTGCGCTGACGGGAATCGTCAGTGACAAGAAGATATCAGGCTGCGTTGACCGGGTGGGAGAAGGGTGTTTTTTGCTGGTGAAATGCCTTTTGACCTCCGTTGCACTATTTATGATAGTGATTGGTGTAGTGGCGTACAGTTCCTAAAGGAGAAAGAAAAAATGATAGAAATGATAAAAGAAATCGGTATTTTTATCGTGATAGCCCAGGCGGTTTTGTATTTTGTGCCGTCAGAAAATTATGTAAAGTATGTGAAAGTAATTGTGGGGATATTGATGATTGTTAAAATTGCCGGGCCCATTCTTTCTTTTGAGGCGGAAGAGGTGCTGACGGAAATTATGGAAAGCGGCAATACCTTTGCGCAGGAGATGGAAGAGGCATCCGGGCTGTCCGTTCGGTAGTTAGAAGAAGAATCCGGACACTTTGCCCTGCAGGATGCCGGATGAGAAAGGAGTAAAAATGGAGGAGGAAAAGGAACAAAATGTTTTACAGCCAAAGGGGAAAGAAATTCCTTTTGCGGAGAAATTTAAGGGAGTATTCAAAAAAGAAAATTTTGTGCTTTTTGCGCTTACCGGAATTTTGTTATTGGTGATAAGCTTTCCTACCGGAAAAGAAAAGGAAGAAGCAGAAGATGAGTCCTTAAATACGGACAGCTTAAGTGGCAGAATGTTTTTGGAGGAGGGCGCGGAATTGGCGGAAACGCACTATGATACTGCGGGCGGTTGGCAGGAATATGTGGCTTATCTGGAAAATGCCCTGGAGGAGCTTCTTGGTACCATGGAAGGGGCAGGGAAGGTGAAGGTGATGATTACCCTAAGCGATACCGGACAACAAATCGTGGAGAAGGACGTTACGGAAACCCTAAAGGGGGATACCCGTGTAAGCGCCGGTGAAAGCGACCATATTACCGATCGGAGCAGCGAAGAGAAAACCGTCCTTGAAAGCAGGGAGAAGGGACTTTCTTCCCCTTATGTAAAGCAGGTTATCAGTCCCCAAATTAAGGGAGTTGCCGTATCGGTACAGGGAGGAGGAAATCCGGAGATCCATAAAAATATATCTGAAACAATTCAGGCATTATTCGGAATAGATGTACATAAAATTAAAATAATCAAAATGAGTACTCAATCATAAAGGAGATGCAGAATTGAAAAATATGGTAAAGAAAAATCAGATTATGATTACCGCCCTGGCAATTATGATAGCTGTAGCCGGTTATCTGAATTTTGCCGGAGAAACAATTACGGAAGAGGAGATTATGACTGCCGGAAGTGACAGTGCCGTTCTCGGAATAGATGAAGAGTTGTCTAAGGAGGATGCCGGGGATGCCACATTGTTTGAAATTTCCGATGAGGATATGGAAGCTGCTGCGGAATATGATATCGAAAGCCTTGACTCCGAAGTAATTACCGAAGAGGAAAATTATCTGGAAGAAACCATGGAAGAGATTCTTATGCAGGATACGGAAGAATCAGAGGATGTTACGGCCGGTGCCGTTGAGGATACTATGGTCTCGGAACAGGAAGACGCTGATATTCCCGGAGAAGCTGTTTATACCTCAACTACGGGTGTGGATGCGTTATCCGGCGCCAAACTGTTAAAGGAGCAGACCAGAGCGAAAAACAAAGAAACCCTTTTGGAAATTATTAACAATGCCAATATTGCGGACGAACAGAAGCAGGAAGCCATTGATAATATGATTGCCATTACCGATGTGGCAGAGAAGGAAACGGCAGCAGAAATCCTGCTGGAAGCCAAGGGATTTGAGGATGTGGTGGTAAGTATTGATGCGGATACCGTGGATGTGGTAGTAAGTACACAGGAGTTAACGCAGGCCCAGCGAGCCCAGATTGAGGATATTGTAGTGCGTAAAACAGGTGTATTACCGGAAAATATTGTAATCAGTACTATTACAGAACAATAAAATGTGGTATTCTATTACATATGCGATAATGTAAAAGAAAGGAATACACCATGAAAAGAATTTTTTTAATCGTGCTCGACAGTGTGGGAATCGGAGCTATGCCTGATGCGGGAGAATTTGGTGACGAAGGAACCAACACCCTGCGTTCTGCCCATGAAAGTTCCTTTTTCCATATGCCGAACATGAAAAAAATGGGTTTATTTAATATTGACGGAGTTGATTTTGAGGAAGGATGCGGGGAACCGGTTGCCCTCTACGGAAGAATGAAAGAGGCATCCCGCGGAAAAGATACTACCATAGGACATTGGGAAATTGCCGGACTTGTTTCCGAAAATCCCCTGCCGGTATATCCCGACGGATTCCCGGAAGAAATTTTGCGGGAATTTTCTGAAAAGACAGGAAGAGGAGTTCTTTGTAACAAACCTTATTCCGGAACGGAAGTCATCAAGGACTACGGAAAGAAACACATGGAAACAGGTGATTTGATTGTCTATACTTCTGCGGACAGCGTGTTCCAAATTGCTGCCCATGAGGATGTTGTGCCTGTGGAAACCTTATATGAATATTGCCGTATTGCAAGGAAAATCCTGGTAGGAAAACACGGTGTGGGAAGAGTCATTGCCAGACCTTTTATCGGTCAGGAAGGAAGCTTTGTAAGAACAACCAGACGACATGATTTTTCCATCTTACCTCCTGCAGATACCATGCTGGATGTACTAAAGGCTGCCGGTAAGGATGTAATCGGTGTAGGAAAGATTAATGATATTTTTGCCGGAAAGGGACTGACCTCCTACGTATATACCGAAGGAAATACAGACGGTATCAGGAAGACACTCGGTTATATGGATGAAGATTTTAACGGACTTTGTTTCGTGAATCTGGTGGATTTTGACTCTTTATACGGACACCGTAATGATATTGACGGTTATGCCAAGGCACTTGCCGAATTTGACAGTGCACTTCCCGAAATGTTACAGAAATTAAAGGAAGACGACGTGCTTATGATTACGGCGGACCATGGCTGTGACCCCGGTTATACCAAGACCACGGACCACAGCAGGGAATATACGCCGCTTCTTGTGTATGGTGCGCAGATTAACCCCGGCTCTTTCGGTACACGGGAAACCTTTGCAGATATCGGTGCAACTGTGTTAAAATACTTAGGTGTGTCCGGAGAAATCGCCGGTACGCCCATAGAGCAGAAGTAAAGAACAGCTTGGAGGAAGAAACGTGGGAAACTTTGATAAAGAAATAAACAGAAGACGTACATTTGCAATTATATCTCACCCCGACGCGGGTAAAACCACATTGACAGAGAAATTCCTGTTATACGGTGGTGCCATCAATCTGGCAGGAAGCGTTAAGGGGAAAGCAACAGCAAGACATGCCGTTTCAGACTGGATGGAAATTGAAAAGGAAAGAGGTATTTCCGTTACCTCATCCGTACTTCAGTTTGAGTATGACGGTTTTTGTATCAATATCCTGGATACACCGGGACATCAGGACTTCTCGGAGGATACCTACCGTACCCTGATGGCGGCGGATTCAGCGGTCATGGTAATTGACGCTTCTAAGGGTGTAGAAGCCCAGACAAGGAAGCTGTTTAAGGTATGTGTAATGCGTAAAATCCCGATTTTTACTTTCATCAACAAGATGGATAGGGATGCCAATGATACCTTTGAACTTTTGGATGAAATTGAGAAGGAACTGGGAATCGCAACCTGTCCCGTAAACTGGCCTATCGGTTCCGGTAAGGGATTTAAAGGGGTTTATGACAGGGATGAAAAATGTGTGATTACCTTCTCCGATACGGAAAAAGGTACCAAAGAAGGGGAAACCCAAATAATTTCCGTAGAGGATGAGGTTGCACTGACAGAGGCAATCGGCGAGGATGCTTATGCGCTTTTACAGGATGAAATTGACCTTTTGGATGGTGCCAGTGCGGAATTTGATTTGGAAAGTATCCAGAAAGGGGAACTGACACCGGTATTTTTCGGTTCTGCCCTTACCAATTTCGGTGTTGAATTTTTCCTGGAGCATTTCCTGGAAATGACCACAACACCCCTTCCCCGTAAGTCAGACCAGGGACTGATTCATCCTGCGGAAAATGATTTCTCCGCATTTGTATTTAAAATTCAGGCGAATATGAATAAAGCCCACAGAGACAGAATTGCCTTTATGAGAATCTGCTCCGGTAAATACGAAGCCAGCATGGAAGTCAAGCATGTCCAGGGCGGCAAAGTGATGCGTCTTTCCCAGCCCCAGCAGATTATGGCAAGCGAGCGTAAGATTCTGGAAGAAGCTTATGCAGGGGATATTATCGGCGTATTTGATCCCGGTATTTTTTCTATCGGTGATACCCTTTGTATGCCCAAGGAACAGATTAAGTACGAGGGAATTCCTACCTTTGCACCGGAGCATTTTGCCAGAGTCAGACAGATGGATACCATGAAGCGTAAGCAGTTTGTAAAGGGAATTACCCAGATTGCCCAGGAGGGTGCCATCCAGATTTTCCAGGAGTTTAATACCGGTATGGAAGAAATCATCGTAGGTGTAGTTGGTGTCCTGCAGTTTGATGTCCTGAAATATCGTCTGGAAAATGAGTACAATGTAGAAATCAGGTTAGAGCCCCTTCCTTATGAACACATCAGATGGATTGAAAATAAGGATATTGATTTAACCAAGATTATCGGTACATCTGATATGAAGAAAATTAAAGATTTGAAAGGAAATCCTCTGTTATTGTTTGTGAATGCATGGAGTGTGGGCATGACACTTGACAGAAATGAAGGACTTATTCTTTCGGAGTTTGGACGTGATTAAATGAAAAATAAACGAACCGCTCTGGCGGTATTTTGTCTGTTTCTTACCATGCTTTGCGGATGCGGTATGAAGGTGCAGGATTTTTGGCAATTGCCGGGACAGAGAACGGATGCGCCGAAAGCAGAGCCGGAGGTACAGTATACCAAGCCTACACCGCAAATCGATGCGAAACTTGAGCAAAAGCAAACAGGCCGCTTTTATTATGAAAGTCTGGATGAGGACGAGCAGATTATTTATCTTGAAATATTGAATATCCTTCAGAATTTTGAACGTGATGTGGCGCTTTCTACCACGGATACGGACGTGATTGAAAAGGTGTTCCAATATGTATTAAATGACCATCCGGAAATTTTTTACGTGGAAGGATATACCTTTACCAGATATACCATAGGGGACAGTGTCAAAAAGATTACCCTGTCGGGTACCTATAGCATGAGTGAAGAAGAAGCGGCAGCTTGCGGGGAGCGGATTGAGTCCTATGTGCAGAATTGCCTTTCTGTTCTTACGCCGGATATGGATGAGTATGCCCGGGTCAAATATATTTATGAATATATCATCGGCAGCACGGAATATGATGAGGATGCCCGGGAGAACCAAAATATATGCTCGGTATTTATTTACGGAAGCAGTGTGTGTCAGGGCTATGCCAAGGCAACCCAGTATCTGTTAAACCATGCGGGAATGGAAGCGGCATTGGTATTGGGACATGTCAGGGGCGGAGAAGGACATGCATGGAACCTGGTGAAAATAGACGGGGATTATTATTTTGTGGACCCTACCTGGGGAGATGCTTCTTACCAGAGGGTAGAAGGAAGCGAGATCAGCGAAAACAGTATCCCGCCCATCAATTATGATTATTTATGTGTGACCACGAAACAGTTGGAAAAAACACACACGATGGACCAAAGGGAGATGATTCCTTTGTGCCATAGTATGACGAATAACTATTATGTCCGTGAGGGCAGTTACTTTACACAGCCGGATGAAGCAAAGTTAGAAGCACTTTTTGCCAATGCTTATGCACAGGGCAGTACCTACATTACCTTAAAGTGTGCCTCAAAGGATGTGTATGATACCATGTTCCGCATGCTGATTACGGAGCAGGGCATATTTCAGTATTTAAACGGTGAGGAAAGTACCGTTTCCTATTCGGACAATAAAGAACAGATGAGCCTCAGCTTTTGGCTGTAGGGGAATCTGTTTTTTCCTTACTTAGGTCTTTGCAAATACGTGAATTTTTGATATGATAACTATGTATAGCCACAATTGGAAGAATTGCCTTCGTAATTCTTCCGGGTAATGGAAGGAAGGAAATAAACATGGAAAAGACATTAGAACAGAACACATATGTATTACAGGGAGATGAAGGATTTGGTACTGTTAAAATTGCGGATGATGTTGTAGCCGTAATTGCAGGACTTGCCGCCGTTGAAGTGGAAGGCGTTGTTTCCATGACCGGTAATATCAGTAAAGAATTATTGAGTAAGATGGGTGTTAAAAATTTAAATAAAGGCGTGAAGGTAGAAGTATTTAACAAGACAGTGAAAGTGGATCTTGCACTGGTTGTTGCGTACGGTTACAACATTCCCGCTGTTTCCCAGAAGGTACAGGATAAGGTAAAAACCACCGTTGAAAATATGACAGGTCTTGAAGTGACAGATGTAAATGTGCGTATTTCCGGCGTAAGCATGTAATTTGAACCAAAGGAAAAGAAATTCATGAGCAGAAGAGAATTAAGAGAACAGATTTTCAAATTATTGTTCCGTGTAGAATTTAATCCCAAGGATGAGATTCCGGAACAGACTCAGCTTTTTTTCGAAGAAGAAGAGAATCAGGCAGATGCAGAGGATACTGCATATATTTCCGGGAAACTTGAGAAGATAGTAGAGAAGCTTGAGGAAATTGATGAAAACATTAACGGCAAAGTAAAGGGATGGGATACCGCCCGTATGGGTAAGGTGGATTTAACCATCTTAAGACTGGCTGTATATGAAATTTTATTTGATGAGGATATTCCTACGTCAGTAGCCATCAATGAAGCGGTAGAACTGGCGAAGAAATTCGGACAGGATACGTCTGCTTCTTTTGTAAACGGAGTATTGGCGCTCTTTGCATAAGGCAGGAAATTAAATGCGGAATGTATATACGGTAGGGCAGATAAATGCATATGTGAAAAATATGTTTTCCCAGGACTTTTTGTTACAGAAGCTTTCCGTAAAGGGAGAGGTAAGTAATTGTAAATACCATTCAACGGGACATATTTATTTTACGCTGAAGGATAGGAGTGGAACGATTTCCTGTGTCATGTTTGCAGGGAACCGTTCCGGTCTTGCGTTTCGGATAACCGAAGGAATGCAGGTTATTGTAAGCGGTACGGTTGATGTGTACGAACGTGACGGGAAGTATCAGCTGTATGCCAGGGAGATTCAGCAGGACGGAGCAGGTGCCCTATTCGAAAAATTTGAGAAGTTAAAGAAAGAGTTGGCAGAGCAGGGCATGTTCGCCCCTGAATATAAAAAGCCCATCCCCCGGTATATCAGGAAACTGGGCGTTGTTACGGCGCCTACCGGTGCAGCGGTACGGGATATTATCCAGGTGGCCGGCAGGAGAAATCCTTATGTGCAGATTATTCTTTATCCTGCACTTGTACAGGGAGAAGGTGCTGCAGCCAGTATTATAAACGGTATCCGGACCCTGGAAGCACATGGTGTCGATTTGATGATTGTAGGCCGGGGCGGCGGTTCCATTGAGGACTTATGGGCCTTTAACGAAGAGTGCGTAGCCAGGGCAGTATTTGACTGTTCTGTTCCGGTTATTTCTGCGGTAGGACATGAAACGGATACGACCATTATTGACTATGTGTCCGATCTTAGGGCACCTACGCCCTCAGCGGCAGCGGAACTGGCTGTTTTTGACGTAATGCAGGCACTCCAAAAGCTGGATTATCAGAAGGCATCCTTAAACCGTCTGATGAAAAATACGCTGGAATGGCAGAAGATGCGTTGCCGGAATTATGAAAGTAAGCTGGCCATGTCTTCGCCCCTTGGAAAAATCAGAGAAAAGAAAATGTTTCTTTTATCCATGGAAGAAAAGCTGGCAGTGGTGATGGAGAAGCAAATCACAGCCAAAAGACATACGCTGGCCCTTTATATTGAAAAGATGAAGGGATTATCCCCTTTAGATAAATTAAGCAAAGGTTTTGTGTATGCGTCTGACGCGGCCGGCAAGGCAGTTACGGACGTACAAAAGGTTTCGGTAGGAGACGAATTAACCATTTCCCTGAAAAACGGCACCCTGAAAGCACAGGTTACCGACAAGTGGGAAAACCGGTATTAGGAGGAAATACAAATGGCCAAGGAAGAAACGATGAATCTGGAAGAAGGATTCGCCCTGCTTGAGGAAGCAGTATCCAAATTGGAAAAAGAAGATATTTCCCTGGAAGAAGCATTTACCGTGTACAGTCAGGGGATGGAAGTTTTGAAGAAATGTAATGAAGCCATTGATATGGTTGAGAAAAAAGTATTGGTTATGAATGAAAAGGGAGAAACCGATGAGTTTTAATGAAAAACTTTCCCAAAAAGTAAGTGAAGCCGAAGCAGTACTTACACAGTATTTACCGGAAGAGACCGGATACCAAAAGACAGTATGTGAGGCGATTAATTATAGTGTGACAGCAGGCGGGAAGCGTCTTCGTCCGATTTTGATGAAGGAATGCTTTTTGCTTTTTGGCGGCGAAGGAGCGGTGATAGAGCCTTTCATGGCAGCACTTGAGATGATTCATAATTATTCCCTGGTGCATGATGACTTGCCTGCGATGGATAATGATGAATACCGCAGAGGCCGCAAGACCACATGGAACGTTTATGGGGACGGAATGGCTGTGCTTGCCGGAGACGGTCTTTTGAATCTTGCTTTTGAAACGGCTATGAAGGCCTTTGATATGGTTACCGGTTTGGAAGAATACAAGGCGGTTGCGGGGGCTCTTCGGATTTTAGGAGAAAAAGCCGGTATCTACGGAATGATTGGCGGACAGACTGCCGATGTAGAAGCGGAACAAGACGGCGCACAGCTTACGGAAGAGTTGTTATTATTCATTCATGAGAACAAGACAGCGGCGTTAATTAAGGCAGCCATGATGATTGGTGCAGTTTTAGCCGGTGCCGGTGAAGAAGCAGTCAGCGCTATGGAAAAAGCAGCCTATAACATCGGGATTGCGTTCCAGATCCAGGATGATATTTTAGATGTGACAAGTACCACGGAAGTACTGGGAAAACCGGTCGGAAGTGATGCCAAAAATAATAAGCTTACGTACGTATCTTTAAACGGACTGGATGCGTCCAAAGCGCAGGTAGAAAAGTTGTCAGGAGAAGCACTGCAGATTCTGGCATCCTTTGAAAAACAAAATGAATTTTTAAATGAACTTGTAACCTCGCTGATTACAAGGGTTTGCTAACCAAAGAAAAGAAGGGATAGCTATGTTACTTGAAAAGATTAACAAAGCAAATGATATCAAGAAAATAAAACCCGAAGAATATGCCCGACTGGCAGAAGAAATCCGTGAATTCCTGATTCAGAAGATTTCACAGACCGGCGGACACTTGGGGTCTAATTTGGGTGCGGTGGAACTGACCATGGCACTTCATCTGGCGTTCCATTTACCGGAAGATAAGATTGTATGGGACGTAGGTCATCAATCCTATACCCATAAGCTTTTGACCGGCAGAAAGGAAGGCTTTGATTCCTTACGGAAATACGGCGGAATGAGCGGATTCCCCAAGCGGAAGGAAAGCGATTGTGACTGTTTTGATACCGGTCATAGTTCTACCTCTATTTCAGCAGGTTTAGGTCTCGTGAAAGCCAGAGATATTAAGAAACAAAATCACAGCATTATTTCCGTTATCGGGGACGGTTCCCTGACAGGCGGTATGGCCTATGAAGCAATGAATAATGCGGCTAAATTGGAAACCAACTTTATCATTGTATTAAATGATAATAATATGTCCATATCCGAAAATGTGGGCGGTGTTTCCAAATATCTGAACAATATCCGTACCACGGATGCCTATCTCGGCATCAAAGACAGCGTATACAATACGTTAAAGGACATGCCCAAGTACGGCGGCAAGGTAGTGGAGAGTATCCGGAAGGCTAAGAGCAGCTTTAAGCATCTGGTTGTACCGGGGATGTTGTTTGAGGATATGGGACTTACCTATTTAGGTCCCGTAGACGGACATGATATTCCGGCCATGGTGCAGATGTTTCAGGAAGCGAAGCGTATTAAAAGCGCGGTGCTGATTCACGTGATTACCCAGAAAGGAAAAGGTTTTGCACCGGCAGAAAGACATCCTGCCAGATTCCATGGTGCTGAGCCCTTTGATATAGAAACAGGTATCCCCACTAAGCCTAGGACTTGTGCAAGCTATACGGATATTTTTTCTACCGTTATGACCAAGCTTGGGGCAAGGGATGAGAATATCGTTGCCATTACCGCAGCGATGCCCGACGGTACCGGACTGAAGCGGTTCCGTAATTTGTATCCGGACCGGTTTTTTGATGTGGGTATTGCAGAGGAGCATGCTGTAACATTTGCGGCAGGACTTGCAGCAGGAGGATTAAAGCCCGTGGTGGCGATTTATTCTTCCTTTTTACAAAGAGCGTATGACCAGATTTTGCATGACGTTTGCATCCAGAATCTGCCTGTAGTATTTGCCATAGACCGTGCGGGACTTGTGGGAAGTGACGGAGAAACCCATCAGGGTATCTTTGATTTATCTTATTTATCCTCCATTCCCAATATGCATGTGATGGCGCCTAAGAATAAGTGGGAACTTTCCGACATGATGAAGTTTGCCGTTTCATTTCCTGCGCCCATTGCCGTACGTTATCCCAGAGGGGAGGCTTACGACGGCCTTTCTGAGTACCGGGCACCGGTTGAATACGGTAAGGCGGAGATGATTCATGCAGAAGGTGAAATTTGTCTTATGGCAGTCGGCAGTATGGTGAAGGAAGCCGAAAAGGTGCGGGAACTTTTACATGAAGCAGGTTATCAGTGCAGCCTTGTGAATGCCCGTTTTGTAAAGCCCATTGATGAAAATGCGGTTGGCTGGGCAGCCAAGAACCATCTGCTTGTGGTAACCATGGAAGAAAACGTTGCCAGCGGCGGTTATGGTGAAAAGGTCAGGGCCTATATGGACGGACTAAACGGAACCTGTCAGCTTATGTCCATAACCGTGCCGGATGAGTATGTGGAGCATGGTAATGTAGATTTACTGAAAAAAGAAATCGGCATTGATGCAGAAAGTATTGCAGCTAAGATTTTGAAAGAAATGGAAACAGTTTAGCATGAAAGAAAGACTGGATGTTATTTTAGTACAGGAGGGATACGCACCTTCCAGGGAAAAAGCCAAGGCAATTATTATGTCCGGCAATGTTTTCGTGGATGGACAGCGTGAAGATAAAGCAGGAACTACTTTTGACTTATCCAAAATCAAACTGGAGGTAAGAGGCGCTACGCTTCCTTATGTCAGCCGTGGCGGTTTGAAATTGGAAAAGGCCCTTAAGCACTTTGATTTATCCCTAACCGATAAGGTCTGTGTGGATATTGGAGCCTCTACGGGCGGTTTTACCGATTGTATGCTTCAAAACGGAGCCAGGAAGGTGTACGCCGTGGACGTAGGACACGGGCAGCTGGATTGGAAGCTTAGGAGCGATGAAAGAGTAGTCTGCATGGAAAAAACCAATTTCCGGTATATGCAGCCGGAGGACATTGAGGACGTGCCGGATTTTGCGTCAGTGGATGTATCCTTTATATCCCTGACCAAGATTTTGCTGCCGGCCAGGGCACTTCTTTCCGAAGAAGGACAAATGGTATGTCTGATTAAGCCCCAGTTTGAAGCGGGCAGGGACAAGGTCGGCAAAAAGGGTGTAGTCAGGGAAAAAAGCGTGCATGAAGAGGTAATCAGGAAGATTATTGATTATGCGGATTTCATCGGATTTGATATTCTGGCACTTGATTTTTCTCCCATTAAAGGGCCGGAAGGAAATATTGAATATCTGGTACACATCCAAAAGAATATGTCCAAAATCATTGAAACCAAAGAAATTAGTGAAGCGCAGGCAGAAGAGGCACTGCGCGGCATTGTAGCTGAAAACAGTGGATATTCCTCTGAGCCTGAGATGAATAGGCTGATTTTTGATACTGTAGCAAAGGCCCATGAGGGACTGAGCATAGAAGGATAAGGCATGGAACATTTTTATGTGATAACCAATAAAAAGAAAGACCCGGACTATCAGGTGACCTACCAAATCAGGGACTATTTGGAAAAATGCGGTAAGAAGTGCAGTATCCAGGATGATGACGATCCGGTTACCACCGGCAAATATACAGACGCCGGAGATGTTGAGAAGGATGTGGATTGTGTCATTGTACTGGGAGGCGACGGAACCCTGCTCCAGGCAGCCAGTGACCTGGCGGACAAAAATGTTCCCTTTTTGGGAATTAATCTGGGAACCCTTGGCTTTTTGGCAGAAGTAAATAAAGATGATTTTGAGGATGCCCTTAAGAAAATCCTGGCAGGCGAATATGATATTGAAAAGCGCCTTATGTTAGAGGGCTGTAGTCTTCGGGACGGCGGGCAGATTGATAATACCAGGGCCTTAAATGATATCATCATTACCTTTAAAGGTTCGTTAAGAATCGTGAATTTCAGTATCAGTGTCAACGGACAGTTTTTACACAGATATCACGCAGACGGAATGATAGTAGCGACACCTACCGGTTCTACCGGCTACAGTTTATCGGCAGGCGGTCCCATTGTGGACCCTAAGGCGCAGATGATTGTACTGACGCCTATATGCCCCCATTCCATGCAAAACAGAAGCATTGTACTTTCTGCGGATGATGAAATTACCATTGAAATTGAAACTGCCCATGACGGGTCAGCACAGGAAGTAGAAGCAATTTTTGACGGCGGACACAGAATTACGTTACATACGGATGATAAAATCATTATCCGGAAATCAGATAAAACAACCGGAATCGTAAAGCTGAGTAAGGTCAGCTTTTTAGAGAATCTTCATAAAAAAATGAAAGATTAAGGGGATAGCAAATGAAAAGAAGCAGACATCAGAAAATCAAAGAACTGGTTGAACTGTATGAAATCGAAACCCAGGAAGAACTTGCAGACAAATTACGTGAAGCGGGATATACGGTAACCCAGGCGACAGTATCAAGAGACATCAGGGAACTGAAGCTTTCCAAGGTACCCATGGGAGACGGAAGACAAAAGTATACCATCTTAATTCACAGTGACCATTATCTGAGTGATAAGTATATCCGTGTACTCAGGGACGGTTTTGTTTCCATGGATATGGCCCAGAATATTCTGGTGGTAAAGACCGTTGCGGGTATGGCGATGGCAGTTGCTGCAGCACTTGATGCTATGAAGTTAAAGGAAATTGTAGGTTCTATTGCAGGTGATGATACGATTATGATTGCTGTGCGTACCGTGGAGGATACCCAGCTTGTGATGGGAAAAATACGAGGTGTGTTAGAGGAATAACCGACTTTGCAAAAGATGCATGGGAGGATGAAAATGCTTGAAAGTTTACATGTAAAGAATTTAGCATTAATTGATGAGGCTGAGGTGAATTTTACCGATGGCCTCAATATATTAACGGGAGAAACCGGTGCCGGGAAATCCCTGATTATCGGGTCAGTGAATATGGCCTTAGGCGGGAAAGTGGACAAAGGATATATCCGCGCCGGCGCAGAATATGCACTGGTGGAGCTGGTATTTTCCTTATCCGGGGAACAACAAAATGCGCTTAGAAACATGGATTTACCGGTGGAAGAGGACGGAAGTCTGATTCTGCAGCGTAAGATTATGCCCGCCCGCAGCATTTGTAAGATTAACGGAGAAAGCGTAAGCAGCGGACAGTTAAAAGAAATTTCTGCCTACTTACTGGATATGTACGGGCAGCATGAGCATCAGTCTTTGTTAAAGCCCGCCAAGCACAGAGCATTTTTGGATAGTTTTGCCAAGGATGAGGTGCAGGAATTTAAGAATGAACTGAAAATTTTGTGCAGGGAATACCATGCCCTGCTGGAAGAATTTGAAAAGAACAGCTTGGATGAAGCAGCCCGTCTTAGGGAAGCGGACCTTTTGGCATTTGAGGTTAAGGAAATTGAAGATGCTGCATTATCTGCCGGTGAAGATGAAGAACTGGAAAAGAAATACCGGAAGATGACCGGTGCAAAGAAAATCAAAGCGGCATCCTATGTTGCTTATTCCCTGACAGGATATGACGGAAATGAAAGTGCCGGTAATTCCCTGTCAAGGGCCCTGCGGGAGATGAAGAGCATCAGTCATTTGGACGAAGAAGCAGAAGGGCTGACTATGCAGCTGGCGGAGGTTGAGAATCTTTTAAGTGATTTTAACAGATCCGTAGCAGATTATGTGGAAAGTCTGGATTTTGATGAAGAAGAATTTTTCCATATCGAAGAGAGGCTGAATTTAATTAACCGTCTGAAGGATAAATACGGTTTTAGGATTGAGCAGATTTTAGAGGCGGCGAAAGAAAAGAGTGAGCGGCTTTTTGATTTGAAAAATTATGAAGCATATTTGGAGTCTTTAACAGAGAAACTAAAAGAAAAGAAAGCAAAGATTCTTATCTTATGCCAAAGGATTTCAGAAGCAAGAAAGAGCGCCGCAGAGGTTCTTACCAAAGAACTGATTAAGGCAATGCAGGATTTGAACTTCCCGGATGTGAAATTTTCTATTTTGGTAGAGCCGGAAGAAGAAAAGTTTACGGAAGAAGGCTATGACAGGATTGAATTTTTGATTTCTACCAATCCGGGCGAAGCAGTTAAGCCTCTTTGGCAGGTTGCCAGCGGAGGCGAATTGTCCAGAATTATGCTGGCATTTAAGACGGTTTTTGCCAAGGAAGAAGGAACCGCAACCCTTATTTTTGATGAAATCGATACCGGTATCAGCGGCAGGACCGCATGGATGGTTTCCGAAAAATTGGGCAAGCTTTCCTTAGACCATCAGATTATCTGTATTACCCACCTGCCTCAAATTGCAGCTATGGCCGATACCCATTTTATGATTCAAAAAAATGTGGTAGAGGACAGAACTGTTACGGAAATTGTGGGACTTTCCGAAGAAGAGAGCCTTTCAGAACTGGCAAGACTTTTGGGTAGCGGCAGCGTAACGGATGCAGTGATGACCAACGCAAGAGAGATGAAAGATTTGGCAACCAAAACCAAAAGTGATTTGTAACATTTGGAAAGAAATAATTTCAAAATCACAAGTAAAATGAAAAGTTTTTCACATACTAAAAGAGACATACAAGTTATGTCTCTTTTTTTATTGCATAGGAAATTCCTAAGAAGTAAAAAAGAAAAGATGTGCAGAAAGTGAGAAACTAAAATGTTACAATCAAGCAAGGAGTACCGGCTTTGTATCTATCGGCGAATCCTTTATGCTGCGTTAGCTTTTGGACTGGTTGTTACTTTTTTATCCATTTATATATCCATGTGGTTTCGGATGCCTTCAACGATTATGGTGAAGGCAGGGGTGGACCAGAAACTGGATTTTCACCTTCCGGCTTCCGGGAAACTTTACCGCGATAAT
The DNA here is from genome assembly GCA_017561085.1 of Lachnospiraceae bacterium. GTDB lineage: Bacteria > Bacillota > Clostridia > Lachnospirales > Lachnospiraceae > Suilimivivens. The sequence continues at coordinate 3,438 of JAFZDQ010000112.1, read as the reverse complement.
TCCCAAGTGGTTGCAGAGAACGGTATTGCAGGTAAATACCAAAGCACCGCAACTGTAGACGGAAACAGTATTCCTGTTAATTTAAATAATCCCGTAACGGTAAAGGCAAGTCAGGTTGATACTTACAAATTAAGTCTTAAGCTTTTTGGTGTTTTGCCATTTAAAGAAGTTCATGTAGAAGTAATAGAAGACAGGAAGTTAAAGCCAATCGGATTACCAATCGGGATTTATGTAAAGACCAAAGGGGTATTGGTTGTAGGTGTCGGGGATTTTGAAGGTGAAGGTGGAAAAAAAGAATATCCGGCCAAATATGTGTTTCAGCCGGGAGATTATATTTTGGAAATGAATGATGAAATCATAACGGAAAAAAAGCAATTGATGGAAAAAATCAGTCACAGTAACGGGCAGGAATCGGTATTTAAGATATGTCGGGGAGGACAGGAACTTATGATAAAAGCTAAGCCTATGCCAAATCAAAACGGTGAGTACAAGATGGGGATATGGATTAGGGATAATGCACAAGGCGTGGGGACTATGACATATGTAGATGAAAACGGATGCTTTGGAGCCTTGGGACACGGCATTAATGATGTAGACACCGGAAATCTGATGGAGATTGCGGAGGGAACTTTGTATCATACGGAGATTATCAGTATCAAAAAAGGAAGCAGCGGTGATCCCGGAGAACTGACAGGTTTTATTGAGTATGATGACACCAACGTCTTCGGTGCCATTACCGGCAATTCCCAAAGAGGCGTGTTTGGCATTTGTGACCCGAAGATTATAGAAGAATCGGATGAGGAGTATCTGCCTATTGCACTAAAACAGGATATCCGATTGGGTGAGGCTACCGTGATATGTTCTTTGGGGGATTATGTGAAAAGTTACGAAGCGGAAATTGTAGATATCCATTTGGAAAATGATAATGTAAACCGTGGCATTGTCATCGAAATCACAGACCCTGAGCTACTGGCCAGAACCGGCGGCATCGTGCAGGGAATGAGCGGCAGTCCCATCATTCAGGACGGCAAACTGGTGGGGGCAGTGACCCATGTGCTGGTAAATGACCCCACGAGGGGGTATGGGATATTTATTGAAAACATGTTAGAACACTAAAGTCCGTGCGGCGGGACAAGGAAAAGACTTCTGGGAAGCTTGCTTACCATGAAGTCTTTTTCGATGTGCCGACTATCGATATTTATACATAGAATGATAAGTGTTCAAATTTGAACACTTTATATTGTTGATACAAAAACAAAGAAGAGAACAAATGTTCGAGATTGGCAGATGGCTATGTTGGATATGCCACAATTATATGTACAGGAAGGAGTATTAATATGTCAAAAATAATTAAAGATGTGATTCATGCAAATGGAATTGATATTAGTATTTTTACTGAGGATTTTCAAAATGAATATATTTCAATTACAGATATTGCAAGATATAAAAGTGATAACCCTACAGCAGTAATACAGAATTGGATGAGAGGGCGAGATGTAATTGAATTTCTCGGCTTATGGGAACTTTTACATAATTCGAATTTTAAACCCCTCGAATTCGAGGGGTTTAAAAACGAAGCAGGAGCAAATGCATTTACCATGTCTCCGAAGAAATGGATTGAATCAACAGATGCAATTGGTATAGTCAGTAAATCCGGTCGTTACGGTGGAACTTATGCTCATTCAGATATTGCTTTTGAATTTGCATCATGGATATCACCCGAATTAAATTATACATCATCAAAGATTATAAAAGGTTAAAAGCAGAAGAAAATAGTCGCTTATCATTGAATTGGAATCTGAATCGAGAACTTTCAAAATTGAATTATCGGATTCATACGGATGCAATCAAAGCGAACTTAATTCCACCGGAATTAACGGCTACACAGATTTCTTATACATATGCCAGTGAAGCAGATATGTTAAATGTTGTACTTTTTGGCAAAACAGCAAAACAGTGGCGAGATGAAAATCACAATGGGACTGGAAATATTCGTGATCAGGCTTCTATTTACCAGTTATTAGTATTATCAAATATGGAAAGCTATAACGCTATTTTGATTCAACAAGGTAAGTCTCAGGCAGAACGTATGAAATTATTGCATGAATTGGCTGTACAGCAGATGACGACAATGAGTTCATTGGATTTGAAATATCTACCCGGAATAGAAGAAAAAAGATAGAAGTAAAATATTCTAGTAAAATCACTTGACCTTGCCCCAGAGGCAAGGTTTATTATTTGTATAGAAGTACTTCATCAAAGAAAAATGAAAGGTGATAGTAGATTTATGAAAGAATTTTTTACGGCAGGAGAACTTGCGAAGATGTCAGGGGTCTCTTATAAGACGATACGTTATTATGTGGAGAAGGGTATGCTGGTACCGGACCATGAAACTGAGGCTGGATACCGTATGTTTGGCCATGAAGCGATAGAAATATTACAACGTATTCTAATGTTGAGATATTTAGATTTTTCTGTTGATGAGATAGGTAAGATGTTAGAGATGGATGACTCGACAGGCGCTCTTGAAAAACAGGAGAAGTTGCTTGTAGCACAAAAAGAGCATTTGGAACAGGTGTTGGAGGCGGTACGGGAGATACAAAAACTGCCTGAAGAAGAAAAATGGAAAGAGATGTTACCTATCATCCGTTTGACAACCCAAAAGGAAGAAATTATTAAGCAATACAAAGAAAGTCAAAATTTGCAAGCCCGCATAAATATCCATACTTATAGTACATCCGATGTAAAGTGGTTTGATTGGGTTTTTGAAAAGTTAGATTTGAAACCCGGTATGCGGATTTTGGAAATCGGTTGTGGTACAGCCCTGCTTTGGACATCTGTTTGTGACAGGCTGCCCGAGAATTTGCATATCTATTTAACGGATTATTCGGAGGGAATGATTAAGCAGGCTCAAAAATGTATAGAAGAGCATAGAGCACATTTTGACCGGAAAAATATCCGCTTTGCGTATGCCTGTAAAGATGCCAATCACTTTTCGGTGAAGGATTGGGTGGGAGAAAATCTGCCAAAAGAGGAAGGTTGCTTTGACCGCGTCATAGCAAATCACATGTTGTACCATGTTTCAGATAAGCAAAGACCGAATCTTTTGCAGTATTGTTCTAAATTGTTGTCAAAAGACGGTATGTTTGCTGCATCGACCATCGGTGAGACCCATCTGCAACAATTGTTTGAATTGGTTCATCGGTTTGATGATACGATGCATATGCCCGCTTGGATGGTGGAGGGCTTTGGTTTGGAAAACGGGGAAGAACAGCTGACTCCCTGGTTTAAATACGTAACTGTGGAGGAACAAAAAAATGACCTGCTGGTGCCCGAACCGGAGGCAATATATCAATATCTTTGTTCTTTACCGGGAGAATTAAAAAATAAGATTACAGAGCGGGAAAAAGCGTTCCGCGATTATCTGGAGAAACAAAT
>JAFZDQ010000111.1 GCA_017561085.1 Lachnospiraceae bacterium | reverse complement strand
TTTCGGATATAAGTGAAGTGGCAGATGTGGGATTTTTGACGGTAAAGGTTTCGGATTTGTCAGAGAAGGACAGGGAGATGCTTCGCCGGGTACGAATCCGCCGTAAAGCTTATAACCGTTTAGGCAAAAATTCACTTCTGTACATGGTTGACCTTTCGGAAGAAGGTCGTATCATGGAAGGCGGCGTAGTTGAAAAAAGTAAGAGACTGGAAGAGTTTTCCGTTCCTATGATATATGCTGATGGGGCAGCCAAAAAGGGAATGTCAGGAAGTGCGGTGTTTGATGAAGAGGGATATTTCGTGGGAATATTGGTGGCGGCCACGGAATACGGAGAACTGGCCATTTTACCGGTAACAGAGATAGAATACTAAGAATCCCGCTCTTGCGGGAGTTTCATATGCGCACAAAAAAAACCGATTCACATGACGGTATGAATCGGTTTTTAATCGTTCTATTTAATATCGAATAAAGAATTAAGCCATCTTGTTTACAGCCTGTGCTAAACGGGATACTTTTCTGGATGCTGTATTCTTGTGATAAACACCCTTAGTAGTAGCCTTGTCGATTGTAGCAGTAGCAGCAGCCAATGCTTCAGTAGCAGCAGCCTTATCACCAGCTTCTACAGCAGCAAATACTTTCTTCATAGCTGTTTTAACGCCGGATTTGATCGCTTTATTTCTGTCAGCCTTTGTCTGGTTTACTAAAATTCTTTTCTTTGCAGATTTAATATTAGCCACGATGTACACCTCCTATTAAAAAATCATCAGTTTCTTGAGATGTTTTCATTAAAGCCGGAGACACGGACGTCTTAATGTAAACACACGCTTATTATTTTAGCGGTTGTTCCCTGTGATGTCAATATATATTTTAGAATATTTTTGCTTTTTATGGAGAAAATTTCATTAAGAACGATATTCATGTGAATTTGGAGGCGTAATGGGAAGTTTTATGATAAGAACTGACCTGGCATTAGAGGCCAGGGAGAGCGTGGAAGAAGGCGCAGGCGCTTTACGCGGCGTTTCTGTGGAAGAGTATTGTAAGAAGCAAAGTGAGATAAAGGTAACCAAAGTTACCATTGAAAATAAGAACAGTGCAAAGACCCTGGGAAAGCCTGTCGGGACGTATATAACCATCGAGGCTCCTGCTTTGTCCTTTCCGGATGCGGAGTACCATGCGGAGATATCCGATGAACTGGCCATCTGGCTAAAACGGCTGCTTCCGGAAAATAAGGAAGACTTATCTGTTTTGGTGGTAGGACTCGGAAACCGTGATGTGACAGCAGATGCATTGGGGCCCAGGGTGGTGGACAATTTGGTAATTACCAGACATATTTTGTTAGAATTCGGGAAAGCTGCTTATCAGGAAAAGGAAAATGTTCCCATGATCAGCGGACTGATTCCGGGAGTTATGGCCAAAACGGGCATGGAATCCGCAGAAATCATAAAGGGTGTAGCAGAAAAGACCAAGCCGGATGTGGTATTTGTGGTAGATGCCCTGGCAGCCAGGTCAACCAAACGGCTCAACAGAACCATTCAAATAACCGATACCGGAATCCATCCGGGCTCAGGGGTAGGCAACCATAGGAACGCAGTGACCAAAGAAAGTCTGGGAATTCCCGTGATTGCAATCGGTGTCCCTACCGTGGTAGATGCGGCAACCATTGTAACGGACGCGCTGGGAAAACTTTTGGGCAATGCCTCCAGGGAACTGGTGGAATTAAGGGAGCAGTTACAGATGCAAAGCGGAGAGTTTTATAATATGTATGTAACCGGAAAAGACGTGGACTATGAGGTAAAGCAAATCAGTCATATGATATGTGATGCAATCCATAAAGCGTTAGAGGTATAGAATGTCCTAATGTAAGCATATATTCTTTTTAGTGAGGTGCTTACATGATATGGAAAAGACAAAGTAGTATTGAAATAGTTAAAATAGCACTTGTTATTTTGATATTTGTGTGGTTGCTTGGAGGAATCGGGAAGAAAGTAACGGAAGGTGAATTAGAAAACTCCCCCTTTTGGCTGCTTTTGGAACAATCACTGGATGAAGCGCTGAAGCATTCCGTTTTGGTGCTGCCTGCTTTTGAGGAAAAGGAAGAAAACCAAAGAGGCTTGGCCGGACTGATTGCAGCCGCAGTGCAAAAGGAACTTCCGCTACAGGATTTTCTGGCTGCCTCCGGTTCCCGGGAAGGGGATGCGCTGAAAGAGGGAAGCGATGAGGATTATAAATCTCTCGGGGAAAGTGGACTTGACTATGATGAAAATGCCCTTCATATTGAAGATTCCCTGATGGAGCAGCTGCAAAAGGAAAACCGCCGCTATGCAGAGCGGTTAAAAGAGCCGGCAGAAAAGAACGGGGAATTGGCACAAACAGACCCGACGGGAGAAAGAAGTGCTGACAGCGGCAGTGAATTTGTCAAAGAGGCTATACCCGCATATTCCTATGACTGGTCTAAGGAATGGGGCTATGATGAATTGGTGTCCAATTTTTATGCCATTGACAATACCACGGAGTTAAAAGAAGAATATGTAAGTTTGGATAAACTATTAAATCGTGATTTAACCATAGAAAAGAGCACGGGAGAAGAGGATTTGCCACGTATTTTAATTTATCACACCCACTCCCAGGAGGCCTTTGCTGATTCCGTGCCGGGAGATGCATCCACCACGATAGTCGGCGCGGGAGAGTGTCTGGCGGAGCTTTTACGGGAAGAATACGGATTTTCGGTGCTGCATCACACCGGAGAGTATGATGTGGAAAACAGGGATTATGCGTATTCCAATTCCTTGCCGGCCATTGAGGCATTGCTGGAGCAGTATCCCTCCATCGAGGTGGTTATCGACCTGCACCGGGATGCCGTGGCGGAAGATGAAAAACTGCTGATGGATTTACAGGGGCGTCCCACAGCCAGGCTGATGTTTTTTAACGGCATGAGCTACAGCAAGGGAAAAGGAGCAATTGATTATCTGGAAAATCCTTATATAGAAGAGAACCTTGCTTTTTCCTTTCAGGCCCAGGTGGCGGCTAATGAATATTATCCCGGAATAGCCAGAAGAATTTATTTAAAAGCATACCGTTATAACATGCATTTACGGGCAAAAACCCTTCTGGTGGAGCTTGGCGCCCAGACCAATACCGTGGAAGAAATCAGGAATGCCTGCGCCCCTTTAGCCCATATCATTGCCATTGTCTTGAGTAAAGAATTATGATATACTACGCATAGCATTAAGCCGTGCGACCGGCAAGAAGACCAGCCACCCATGCTTGCATGTGGGTGGTTGGTCCTCTTGCCGGTCATAGGGCGCAAGCCCGTGAGCGAGGAAACAATGTTTTCGAGCTACGTGTGGCAATGAAGCACCGCACGTTACTGCGATGCGACGGTTACATTTAGGAGGTACATATGGCACAAATCGACCAAAGTAAAATCAGAAATTTTTGTATAGTAGCCCATATCGATCATGGGAAATCTACTCTTGCAGATAGAATCATCGAACACACAGGCCTTTTAACCAGCAGGGAAATGCAGGCTCAGATTCTGGACAATATGGACTTGGAGCGTGAGAGAGGCATTACCATCAAGGCCCAGACGGTACGTACCATTTATAAGGCCAAAGACGGGGAAGAATATATTTTCAATTTAATTGACACCCCCGGACATGTGGACTTTAACTATGAGGTAAGCCGTAGCCTTGCAGCCTGTGACGGCGCGATTTTGGTAGTAGATGCAGCCCAGGGAATCGAAGCACAGACACTGGCTAACGTATACCTGGCGTTAGACCATGATTTGGAAGTGTTCCCTGTTATCAATAAGATTGACTTACCCAGCGCGGAACCGGAACGTGTGAAGAATGAAATTGAGGATGTAATCGGCATTGAAGCCCAGGATGCGCCCCTTATTTCTGCCAAAAACGGTATCGGAATTGAAGAAGTATTAGAAGCAATCGTAGAAAGAATTCCTGCCCCCGGCGGTGACAGCGAAAATCCTCTGCAGGCACTGATTTTTGACTCTATTTATGATTCCTATAAAGGGGTTATCATCTTTTGCCGAATTGTGGAAGGAAGGGTTTTTAAAGGAACCAATATCCGTATGATGGCCACGGGAGCCACTGCGGATGTCGTGGAAGTGGGCTATTTTGGTGCCGGCCAGTTTATTCCCTGCGAGGAACTTTCCGCAGGTATGGTAGGTTATATTACCGCTTCCATTAAAAACGTGAAGGATACCGCCGTAGGTGATACGGTGACTGACAATAAGCGCCCTTGCGCAGAGCCTCTGCCCGGTTATAAAAAGGTGAATTCCATGGTTTACTGTGGTGTTTATCCGGCAGACGGTGCGAAATACCCGGACCTTAGGGATGCCCTTGAAAAATTGCAGTTAAATGATGCGTCCCTTCATTATGAGCCGGAAACTTCCATTGCCCTTGGCTTCGGCTTCCGTTGCGGTTTCCTTGGACTTCTTCATTTGGAAATCATCCAGGAGCGTTTGGAGAGAGAGTATAATCTGGATTTAGTCACAACCGCACCGGGTGTTATTTATAAAGTACACAAAACAAACGGCGAAGTGATTGAACTGACCAATCCTTCCAATCTGCCGGACCCTGCGGAAATTGATTTCATGGAGGAACCGGTGGTTTCTGCGGAAATTATGGTGACTACAGAGTTTATCGGATCGATTATGGAGCTTTGTCAGGAAAGAAGAGGACGTTACCTTGGCATGGAATATATGGAATCCTCCAGAGCGCTTCTTAAGTATGAGCTTCCGCTAAATGAAATTATTTATGACTTCTTTGATGCCCTGAAATCCCGCTCCAGAGGATATGCTTCCTTTGATTATGAATTAAAGGGATATGAGCAGTCAGAGCTTGTGAAATTAGATATCCTGATTAACAAAGAAGAGGTGGATGCCCTTTCCTTTATCGTACATAAAGAAAGTGCTTACGAGCGCGGACGCAGAATGTGCGAAAAGTTAAAAGACGAAATCCCCAGACATTTATTTGAAATTCCCATCCAGGCTGCCATCGGCGGCAAGGTTATTGCCAGGGAAACCGTGAAAGCAATGCGTAAGGACGTACTTGCCAAGTGCTACGGCGGTGACATTACCCGTAAGAAAAAGTTGTTAGAGAAGCAGAAAGAAGGAAAGAAACGTATGCGCCAGGTGGGCAATGTGGAAATCCCTCAGAAAGCTTTCATGAGTGTACTGAAATTAGATGAAAACTGATAAGAAACCGCTTAGTATTTATCTTCATATCCCTTTTTGTGTCAGGAAATGTAATTACTGCGATTTTTTGTCTTTTCCAAAGCCGGATGACGTACAGAAGCGTTATTTAAAGGCACTTGCCAATGAAATCCGCAGCTGCAGGGACGAACTTTCCGGTTACCGGATAGAGACCGTCTTTATCGGTGGGGGAACCCCCTCCGTGGCAGACGCCCCGGCATTGGCAGAGGTGCTGAAAACCCTTTATGAAACGGCAGAAGTGGCGGAAGATGCGGAGATTACCATTGAAGTAAATCCCGGAACCGTAGAAGAAGAAAAACTGCGCATTTATAGGGAGGCAGGGATTAACCGCCTTTCCATCGGCCTTCAGTCCGCGGATAATGAGGAACTGGCCTGCCTTGGGCGGATTCATACCTATGAAACCTTTTTGGATACTTACGGACAAGCGGTTAAAACAGGATTTACCAACATCAATGTGGATTTGATGTCAGCCATTCCCGGCCAGACCATGGACAGCTATGTGCGTACCTTAGAGAAGGTTCTTGCCTTGGAGCCGGCGCCTGCCCATCTGTCAGCCTATAGCCTGATTATTGAAGAAGGAACGCCTTTTTATGAAGGCGTAGAAGGATTGCCGGATGAAGATACGGAACGGGAAATGTATCAAATAACGGATGTTATACTTAAAAAGAACGGCTATCACAGATATGAAATATCCAATTACGCAAAGGACGGATATGAGTGCCGCCACAATAAGGTCTATTGGACCAGAGGAGAATACTTAGGCTTCGGAATCGGTGCGGCTTCACTTTTGCAGGAAAAAAGATTCCATAACACGTGTGATTTGGATGAATATATGGAAAAATATAAAGAGAACCGCATGGATTTGACAAAAGACTCCTGCCGTGAGGATCTTGAAGTCCTTACCACCGAAGATGCCATGGAAGAGTTCATGTTTTTGGGACTGCGTCTTACCTGCGGCGTATCTTTGGATGAATTTACGAGGATATTTAAAAGAAGCGTCGCGGAAGTGTATCCCGGCCTTTTGGAAAAACTGGAAAAAGACGGCCTGATTTACCTGTTCCCCGATGTGGAAAAGGGAGAGATGCGGATGGCTCTGACGGACTTTGGTTTGGACGTAAGCAACCGCGTGATGGCAGAATTTTTGTTGAAAAGCGATTCGTAAATTTGTATAATTAAGTATAATTAATTTGTGGAAAGGCACTTGCAAAGTGTCCCGGTCATAGAATAGTAAAAAATGACTTTGGGGGCGCCTTGTGAAAACCTTCAGTAAACCGCTGTCAGCTTCTGAGGAGGCACATTATTTACAGCTACTAAAAGAGGGGGACGGCGAAGAAGCCGAAAAGGCAAGGGAGATTCTGATTGAGCGGAACCTGCGCCTGGTGGCCCACATTGCCAAGAAATATCAAAACACGGATGAAGACATGGAGGATTTAATCTCCATCGGAACCATTGGTCTTATTAAGGCAGTTTCTTCCTTCGATGCAGGGAAAGGGAAACTAAGTACTTATGCATCGCGTTGCATTGATAATGAACTGCTCATGCTCTTCCGGTCCAAAAAGAAAAGTGCCAGGGAAATTTCGATTTATGAACCCATCGGAACGGATAAAGAGGGAAACGAGATTAATTTCCTGGATATTTATGTACAGGAGCAGCCTGATGTCATAGAACAGATGGAACTTAGTCAAAATGCCGAAAGACTGAAAAGATTCCTCGGTAAAGTATTAACAGAGCGTGAAAAGGAAATCATTTTTCTCCGTTACGGACTTGTAACCGGCAGGGAAGTGACCCAGCGTGAAATCGGTGAGAAACTGAATATTTCCAGAAGTTATGTATCCAGAATTGAAAAAAGAGCCCTTGCGAAGTTAAGGAAGAGCTTTGAAGAAGACGATATACGTGATAAAGATAAGCGGAGGGATTGCCATGCCAACAATAGAAGAAATGCTGAGAATAGCCAAAGAAGCAGGAGCATCTGACTTACATGTAACAGTAGGTGTTCCCCCCAAAATGCGTGTAAACGGACATTTGATTACCATGGATTTTCCGAAGATGCTTCCTCCGGATACGGATTATCTGGTTTCCCAGATTATGAATGAGAAGCAGCGTGCTTTTTTTGATGAACGCGGGGAATACGATATGTCCTTTTCCATTCCCAACTTAGGAAGATACCGTGTCAATGCCTACAAACAGAGAGGTTCTGTGGCGATAGCACTTCGTCTGGTAGGAACCCAGGTACCTTCTGCAGATGATTTGGGACTCCCTTCTTCCATTATTGATTTGTATCAGAGAAAAAGAGGTCTTGTACTGGTGACGGGACCTACGGGAAGCGGTAAATCTACCACCCTGGCTTCCATCATAGATAAGATTAACAACAACCGTGAATGCCACGTAATCACACTGGAAGACCCCATTGAATACCTGCACCAGCACAAGCTTTCCATGGTAAACCAGCGTGAAATCGGACTGGATTCCCAGAACTACGCAAACGCGCTTCGTGCGGCCCTGCGTGAAGACCCTGATGTAATTTTGGTAGGTGAAATGCGTGACTTTGAAACCATCAGTGTAGCCATTACCGCGGCAGAAACGGGACACCTTGTTTTGTCCACCCTGCATACCATCGGTGCGGCAAGTACCGTAGACCGTGTCATCGACGTATTCCCGCCTCATCAGCAGCAGCAAATCAGGGTACAGTTTGCCAACGTATTGGAAGCGGTTATTTCCCAGCAGCTGATTCCCAAGGCAGACGGCAGCGGACGTGTGGCGGCTTTTGAAATCCTGCATGCCAACCATGCGGTACGAAACTTGATCCGTGAAGGTAAGTCCCACCAGCTTATGAGCGTAATGCAGACCAACCGTAAGTCCGGTATGATTGCCATGGATGAAGCCATCCAGAAGCTGTATTTCGAAGGTAAAATTGACAGGGATATGGCCATTCAGTTTGCCCAGGATCCGGAAGGTATGGAAAACAAACTGTTCTAAAAGAGCGAATATTAAATTTTTATAAACCTATTGATTTCAGATAGTGATTCCGATACAGTGAGATTATCAGCCGTGATAATTTCACTGTATTTTTTACTTCATAGGAAATTCCTATTCTATTTTTATTCTTTATTTCTGACAGGTTCTGTCATAACTTCAAATTTTCAAATGATCAAAGTGAAAATGGTCAAAAAATGACAAAAAGTAAAAATGACCAAAAGTAAAAATGATTAAAAGTAAAAATGATTAAAAGTAAAGGAGGAAGGTATTTGTTTAGTACAATTTTATCCGGTGCTATTTTCGGCATGCACAGTTATCCGGTACGGGTGGAGGTGGATGTTTCCCAGGGGCTGCCTTGTTTTGTGATGGTGGGAAACATCGGAAGTGAAGTGCGGGAGTCCGGGGAGAGGGTGAGAATCGCCCTGAAAAACATGGGGCTTAGCCTGCCGCCCATGCACATTGCCGTGAATTTTTCCCCGGCCAATTTGCGGAAGGAGGGGACGGGCTTTGATTTGCCGGTGGCGGTGGCCCTGTTGGTATCCATGGGCAAGCTGAAAACGGAGCAGGTAGAAAATATTTTGTTTCTGGGAGAACTGGGCTTAAACGGGGAAATCCGTCCCGTCAGAGGCGTGCTTCCCATCGTGAAATCCGTTACGGAGCAGGGAATTTACAGGTGTATCGTTCCCCTGCAGAATGCATCGGAAGCGGCCATGATTAAGTCGGCTGACGTGGTGGGAATCTCTCATTTACAGCAGCTGACCGATTGGTTCACACAAACGGAACAAGACCCGGAAAAGGGCATAGAAGCCTTGTTTGTCAATAACAGATATGTGCCCCGGACAGATGCGGTGAAAGCAGGAGAGCGGGTCCCTGACTTTAATGAAATTGCAGGACAGGAAAGTGCCAAAAGAGGCGCCGTTTTTGCTGCTGCGGGCTTTCACAATCTGCTCCTTGCGGGCCCGCCGGGAAGCGGCAAAACCATGATAGCCAAGCGGCTTCGGGGGATTTTGCCGCCGCTGACGGAAGAAGAAAGTCTGGAGGTGTCTTCCGTGTACAGTATCGCCGGACTTTTGGACAAGGAAAGGGGCATGCTGACGGACAGACCCTTTTTAAGTCCCCACCATACCATTTCCCCCCAGGCTATGACCGGGGGCGGCGCCATTGTAAGGCCGGGGGCCATCAGTCTTGCCCACAGAGGCATTTTGTTTTTGGATGAAATGCCGGAATTTCCGCGCAAAACACTGGATGCCCTAAGACAGCCCTTAGAGGAGCGGCGGGTACAGATTGCAAGAAGTACGGGAACCTTTACCTATCCGGCGGATTTTATGCTGGTGGGAGCCATGAACGAAAGGTGTTTCGTGTCGATACAAGTCAACGATAGGGTTCGTGTGAAAGTGGCTTAAAATAAGGCGTTATTAGGCTTTGCAGCGTGGAATTATGCCTATCTGATTCCTGATAACGCAACACAGGGCAAAATATAAAAGGGGAATTTGCATACCCAATTAACGATAGCAAGTAAAAGGTTAAAAGGTACGAAAGGAGATACTATGGGATTTAAGAAGTTCAGGGACTTAAAGGTTTATGAAAAATATATGCAGCAAGAGATTGTGCCGGAGATTAGATTGCAGGGGAAATGGTTACAGGAATTGGAGTTTGCTCCGGGGACTCCCATCACTGTCACTTGCGATGGCGGAAGGTTGGTCATAACCAAGCGTGATGAAATTTGGGATGAGATAAAATGATGTTTCTAAAACAGAAAACGCTGGCAAATTGCATGCCAGCGTTTTTTTATAGCCGTGTAAGGCTTATTCGTAATTTTTGAGCAATTTCTTAAGCTCAGTTAAAAGTTCGTCACGGTGCTTGTAAAGAGTGGAGCGAGAGATGGCAAGCTTGTCCAATAATTCTGCGACAGTAGTTTCTCCGATGATTAGATTGGCGAGGTCAAGTTCTTCGCCTTCTAATCCTTCGAGGACCGTTCTAACGGCTTCGTGAGAGGCTTTCGTGATGAATACAGATTCAGGATTATTGCAATCGGATGAAGAATCATATGCACCCTTGTTACGCTGTCTCTTGCCGTCGTGTGTAAGACCCTCATGAGAAGGTTTTGTTGCGGTAGTATCGGATGGGGATTCTTTGGCAATCTTGATTGCGATATCAATGTTGTCGAGAGTAGGGTCATAGCCGACATCCAAAAGGTTATTTAAAGAGGTTGTCTCATGGCTATAAATTTTGTGAGCAGTACGAGCGCTTTTACGTCTGTAATTGTCAATGTGACGAGTCAAATCCTTAGCGGCATTAGCCTGTTCTTCTTCAGGTACTTCAATCTCTGTAGCAGGAATTAACGCATATACTCTTTGCTTGCCGAATTTCGTCATTGTCACAACTGGGATGCCGTTGGCTTTGTAAAAGGCCTCAGCTCCTGGTTCATTAACTGGATCGATTGGCATGTAGATGACAGGTGCCTTTTCAGATTCTACTGATGCGGTTGTTGTGGTTGTTGTAGTTATTGTTGTTTCTGTTGTTGTGCTAAAAATACTGTTTTTTACCATATTTGACTCCGTTTCTGGGAAAGTCCAAATATGGCAAGCTGACCTAAAAAAGGGTGCAAAAACTCAGCCAATACTTAGGACTTTGCCCTATGTGTTGGTTAAGCTGACAACCAATAAAGCCAGCAGTTCTATATTCAATTGCCCTCTCAGGTAACCCTATTGGTTGTGGGTCATGACTCCCGGAGTTAGCTGCGAGGGTGGGGCAGTTTTAGGTCGTGCGCCTGGACCCAATAGAATGTTCTGATTGTAAAACTGAACCCAATATTGTATAATTATTTATGTATGAATAAGTGGGATTAAGTTTTAATAATCGAACTTTAGCGGGAGTTGAAACACTTCTTTGTATCTCCCCTTCACACTAAAAATTATCGTATATTTTGACTCGAAAATCCGTGTTGGAAACCGGGAAAGAAATGCGAAAAAGTGGGAAAAAATAAGAAAAACGAGAAAGATAAAAAAAGGAAGTTTGTAATATGACTTTTGGAGAATTTTGCAAAGCCTTTGATAAGCCGATAAAAGGTCTGAAGGGCATTAAAAGTAAAGTTAATATTGTAAGGTTCTTTTTAGATGCGGCTTTAGGAAGTACGACCTCTTTTGAAGACAGTTACTACGGAAAATGGTTTAATGATACGCAACCTATTACCTTTTGGAATGACGTGTGCGACGCATACGATTCAGAGAAATTTGTTGATGCCTTAAGACAGAAAATAAGTCCTACTTCAAGAGTGGAGTTAGCAAGAAAGTTTGATATAGAGATAGAAGAAAACGAAGAACCGGATTTGAAAATTCTGGCAAAGGCAATAGCGGAGCAGTTTTTATTAATTGCACAGAATAGTGGTAGCTATGATGGCAATGTTGTTAATGAGAGATATCAGGAATTTAAGACACCGGCAGAATGGGGTGGCTATGTATCAAGAGCTAAAGACAATGAGAAAAAATGTAAAACGCTTTTTTATAGAAATCAAACGGTAGAAATTGATTCTTTTTATGTGTGGAATAGAATAAGTCTTGCTCAGCCGAAGAATCTTGGTTTTGATGTTTCGGATAATGAAACGGACAACATATTGATTTCTCCTGATACAGAGAAGCTTTTCGAACAGCATAATAATGTACTGTTAATTGGTATGGAAGGCATTGGTAAAACGATGATGATTAGAAAATTATTTCTTTCGTCGTTGGAGGAATATGCGAATACTGGTGTCTTACCGTTTTTAATTTGTTTAAGGGAATACAATAGTGTAAATAGAAGTTTATTGTCATTAATAACAGAGGCGATTAATACATATGATGAGTCCTTTGATGAGGATGAAGCAACAGCATTATTGTTTCAAGGGAAAGCTGTCGTTTATATGGACGGTCTTGATGAAATTTCTCCAGATCAATACGGAGAGTTTCATGCGGAATTAAATAGATTAACAAAAGCCTATAAGCGGAGCAAGTTTTTGATAACTACAAGAAATTATACTCTTTTGTCTGCATCAGATTTTAAATATATGTGGCTCTTGCCATTTACTGTTAGTCAATCAAAAGATTTAGTGACTATGTTGGAAATTGACGAGGGCGTTAAAGTATCATTATGCAATGTGATTTCTGAACAGAATGCAGATTATAAAGAGTATTTGTCAATTCCGATGCTACTTACATTGTTTGCGATGAACTATGAAAAGTTTGATAGAGTTCCAGCAAAAAGACATGAATTGTATGAGGTAGCATATGATACCCTATTGGAAATGCATGATAGGGATGAAAAGGATAATTATGAAAAACGTTTTAATAGTGTAAGAGGTGCAGATGAGTTTACACCTATTTTCGCTGAATTTTGTGCTAGAACTTGTAGAAATGGTGAAGTCTTGTTCTCGCGCAGACAGTTTGAAAGTCTAATACGAAAAGTAGATGCTATTCATGAAATCATGAATCCTGCCGGATTTAGTACAGGAAAATTTATAGATGATGTATGCTTTAAAGCCTGTTTAATGTATGAAAAAGAGAGAGGATATACATTTTTACATAGGTCTTTCCAAGAATATTTATTTGCATCATACTACGCTTTTGCAGATAATGAACGACTTATAAAGCTTGGCGAATATTTAAGCAATTCTAAAAATTGTAAATTTTTTAATGAGGATGCATTCTGGATGCTTTATGATATGAATCCGAATAGGGTTAATGAATTGTTATTTTATCCATATCTAAGAAGAATATATGAGGAATACGATGACAGAATTATGTTCTGGACATATTTGAAATTAGGTTATGGAGACATAAGAATTCGTTATCTGGATGAAGTCGAAATAAATAAGCATAAAGGTACCGGAGAAATACAAGAAAATGCCAGAGTAAACGAACCAAATAATTTCTTATTTATGATGATTACCAAACTGTGCGGAATAGAACCGAGCTTCGCAAGGCATACATATTGTAATGAAGAATTAGAGGAACTCTTTGAGGATATGATAATTGGCTCCGAAGTTGAGGGCGGTATTGACCTAAAAAACGTAAGTGAGAGATTGTTGTCAGACCAGCATAATCGTTATGATGACAATAGTATTTCAGAAAACGGGAAAACGGTTATTTTTGGAAGAGACTGTATTTATAGTCCGGATTTAGCTATTAAGGATGCGGTAAAATTTCAAGGGATGCAGGAACTGATTTATGATAAGAAATCAGAACTGTGGAATGCTTTTGATATGGTCAGAGATTTATTTGATGAGCTTAAATTGGATTATGAATATGATAATGAGCACGATGATTTTTAGGAGGGAGTTTTTTTGGACACTATGGAGACTATAATGGAGAAAGAAAATGAACGCTGGCTTAGTCTGGATGAGATTTCCAAGCATTTAGGTGTAAGCAAAGATACCATTAGAGCTTGGATAAAAAAGGATACAATTCCTTTTCATAAAATTGGTCGTCAATATAAGTTCAGATTAACAGAAGTTAATGCTTGGGTTGAAAGTGGAGAAAGTGCAAACGCAGACAAATAAAGGACTAGGAGGAATTAGT
>JAFZDQ010000110.1 GCA_017561085.1 Lachnospiraceae bacterium | reverse complement strand
TGCTTTGTGCAGTAATGGTAGTTACTTCTTTAGTAGGATGTGGCGCAAGCGCACCTGCAACAGAAGCACCTGCAACTGAAGAAGCACCCGCAGCAGAAGAAGCACCTGCAGCAGAAGAAGAAGCACCTGCAGCAGAAGAAGCACCCGCAGCAGAAGGTGCAAAAGTGATCAACCTTTGGGCGTTCACAGACGAAGTACCTAACATGGTAGCTAAGTTCAAAGAATTACATCCTGAATTCGATTACGAAATCAACACAACAATCATTGCAACAACAGACGGCGCATATCAGCCCGCACTTGACCAGGCATTAGCAGCCGGTGGAGAAGACGCACCTGATATGTATTGTGCAGAAGCAGCTTTCATCCTTAAGTATTCCCAGGGTGATGCAGCTCAGTACGCAGCACCTTACGCTGACCTCGGTATTGATATCGATGCAGCAATCAAGGCAGCAGACATCGCACAGTATACAGTAGATATCGGAACCAACCCTGACGGCCAGGTAGTAGCACTCGGATACCAGGCAACAGGTGGTGCATTCATCTATCGTCGTTCTATCGCTAAAGATGTATGGGGAACAGATGACCCTGCAACAGTAGGCGAAAAGATCGGTGCAGCAAGCGGAAGCTGGGATCAGTTCTTCGCAGCAGCAGAAGAATTAAAAGCAAAAGGCTACGGCATCATCTCCGGTGACGGTGACCTTTGGCACGCAGTAGAAAACAGCTCTGACCAGGGTTGGATTGTAGACGGCAAGCTTACAATCGATCCTAAGAGAGAAGCTTTCTTAGACCTTTCCAAGCAGCTGAAAGACAACGATTACCACAACGATACCCAGGACTGGCAGGATGCATGGTTTGCAGACATGAAGGGTGAAGGCGCTAAGGGAATCTTAGGTTTCTTCGGACCCGCATGGTTAATCAACTATACAATCGCACCTAACTGTGGTGGAGCAGCAGTAGGCGAAGGCACATATGGTGACTGGGCAATCTGTGAATCTCCCATCGGATTCTTCTGGGGTGGTACATGGTTACTTGCAAACAAAGACTCTGACGTAAAAGAAGCAGTAGGCGAAATCATTGAATGGATTACCCTTGACTGTACAGAAGGCGGACTTCAGTATATGTGGGCAAACGGAACAATGAACGGCGAAGGCGGAACTAAGGACTGTGTAGGAAGTGGTACAGTAATGGCTATGTCCAACGGCGAATTAGATTTCTTAGGCGGCCAGAACATGTTCGACGTATTCGTACCTGCAAACCAGTTTGCAAACGGAAAGAACTTAACCCAGTATGACGAAAAGATCAACTCCTTATGGAGAGACCAGGTTCGTGAATACACAGCTGGAAACAAAGACCGTGACCAGGCTATCGCAGACTTCAAGCAGAACGTAGCAGATAACCTTGACGTAATCGTAGAATAATCAAAAATTAGGAAACGAAACGTAAAATAAATAGGGCGGCGGAGATTCCTCCGTCGCCCTAATTATGTAAAAACGGCAGAGCCGGTTTTACATAATCAGGCGCAGGATGTGCAGCCCGCGGCAGGGAAAGAAGCCGCAAGGCAGAGAAACAAAGCAGACAAACAAAGCAGGAGGAGTAACCCATGAAACGGAAAAAGAAAAGTTACGCAAAGTATGGATATTTATTTTGCGCTCCGTTTGTAATCGCATGGCTGATTTTCTCATTATACCCGACCATCTTTACAGTACTTCTTAGTTTGACGGACTTTAAAGGTTTGGGAAAAGTGGTATTTAATTTTCTTGATAATCCTTTGCAGAATTTTGAGACCATCTTAAAGAACCCATCCTTCAAGACGGCATTTAAAAACACGGTAGTGATGTGGGTATTAAACTTTATTCCCCAGATATCCTTAGCACTGTTACTGGCAGCGTGGTTTACGGATGCCAGATATAAGATTAAGGGAGCAGGGTTTTTTAAAGTAATCTTTTACATGCCGAACATCATAACGGCAGCAACCATAGCGATTTTATTCAACAAGTTCTTCGGCTACCCCATGGGCCCGGTGAACGATATCTTTACAACCTTAGGCTGGGCAGAGAAACCCATCCAGTTTTTACAGGACAAGACAGTGGCAAAAGGAGTGGTCATCTTCGTACAGTTCTGGATGTGGTACGGAAATACGATGATCGTATTAATCTCAGGTGTACTGGGAATCAGTCCTGAAATCTTTGAAGCGGCAGAAGTAGACGGAGCAAGCAGACTCCAGACCTTCTTCCGGATTACAATACCGAACCTGAAAACAATCCTGCTGTATACCCTGGTAACAAGCCTTATCGGTGGACTTCAGATGTTCGATATCCCGAGACTGTTCTTAAACGGCGGCCCGGATAACGGAACGTTAACCACCAGCTTATTTATCTATAACCAGGCATTCAGCGGAAGCTATATGTATAACCGTGCATCAGCAGCCAGTATGATTATGTTCGTGGTAATCTGCGGCGCATCCGCAGTGCTGTTCTTTATCATGAGGGATAAGGACGAAGCGGAACTTGCAAAACTGGTAAGAAAGCAGGAAAAAGAATACAGAAAGAAAATGAAGGAAATGCAGAAGGGAGGTACCAACTAAATGAAAAGCAAACGTACATCCCTGGCATTAATGATCACAATCTATGTAAGCTTTGCCATCCTTACGGTGCTGAGTATTTTCCCGTTCTGGCTGATGATAGTAAACTCAACCAGATCCACCTATGAAATCCAGCAGCATGCCATCAGTCTGGTACCGTCAAACTTTTTGATGAACAACCTGGCAATCCTGACAGGCAAGAGCTTTAACCCGATCCTGGGCTTTACCAACTCCTTAATCGTATCCGTGGGAACCACAGTGTGTGCACTGTACTTCTCCACCATGACGGCATACGGTGTGGTAGTATATGACTGGAAATACAGAAGACAGTTCTTCAGCTTTATCCTTGCGGTAATGATGATTCCCGCACAGATTACCATGATTGGTTTCTACCAGATGGTATACAGCGTGGGACTGACCAATAACTTCCTGATGCTGATACTGCCTGCAATCGCATCCCCCACCATTGTGTTCTTCATGAGACAGTACATGATTCCGTCCCTGTCCCTGGAAATCATCCAGTCAGCGAGAATTGACGGAGCGAAGGAGCTTTATATCTTTAACAGAATCGCATTGCCGATCATGAAACCGGCGCTGGCAACCCAGGCGATCTTCTGTTTCGTAACAAGCTGGAACAACCTGTTCACGCCCCTTATACTGTTAACAAACCAGGATAAGTACACCATGCCCATCATGGTAAGCTTGTTAAACGGTGATATTTACAAGACAGAGTACGGTTCAGTATACTTAGGCCTTACCCTTACGGTACTGCCGCTGATTATCGTATACCTGTTCTTATCCAAGTTCATTATAGCCGGTGTAGCACTTGGTAGTGTGAAGGGCTAAAAGAAGTAATAAATGTAGTGAAGCAAAGACATCTGCTTCGGAAATATAACCAAGTCTAAAAATAAAAGCGTGTGCATTTAATGCACACGCTTTTTTGCATCATAGGAAACACCTATGATGCAAAATATAAATGCGCAGCTCGCGGCAGGGAAAGTGTCGCTGTGCGACCCGCTCGCGCGCATAAGATTGCGTAACACGCAATCTTATAAAAACGGAAACACCTATGATGTAAAAATAGATGCGCAACTTTATTTCTAAATATATATGAGGTTGCGCATAATGAGAAAACGAGATATAGTTAATGTGATTATGTTGAATGACTTATTTGAAAGGAGAACATTTTATATGAGAAGATATGTTATCGCTCAGTAGTCTGAGCTTAAAATAAAGTAGATATTAAGCTCGGATGAATCCCCAACAAAAGATAAGGAGGATTATAATGAGCTATATAAAAGCAGAAAAGGTTCTGCCCAAAGAATTGATTGAAGATATCCAACAGTATATAAGCGGTAAAAGCATCTACATTCCCTGCAAGGAAAAGCAGGATTGGGGAAGCCGTACAAAGACGAAACAGTACTATGAACTGAGAAATAAGGAAATCGTTGCAAAATATCGGGAGGGAGCTAACATAAAGCTTTTGGCCGATACCTATTTCTTGTCTGAAAAGAGTATACAGCGAATTGTAAGGAATATGACGGAGCAGGATATGGAGGGAAAAGAAGTGGCACAAGATTTTAAGTATATTACATTGCGCGAAGCCCCTGTATTAAAAGAAAAAGCGGCGGATTGGTTTCATAGTAAATGGGGCGTGCCCACAGAGGCTTATCTGGAGTGCATAGAAGCTTATTTAAGCGGCGAAACAGAACTTGGCTGGTATTTATGCCTTGACGGTGAAAAAATCGTTGCAGGGCTTGGTGTGATAGAAAATGACTTCCATGACCGGAAGGATCTTGCCCCTAATGTTTGTGCCGTTTATACGGAAGAAAAGTACCGCTGCAAAAGAATTGCGGGAACGCTGCTTGATTTGGCAGTAGAAGACCTGCGTAAAAAAGGAATCACACCGGTTTACCTGATAACAAATCATGACGGCTTTTATGAAAAATATGGCTGGGAATATTTGTGTATGGTGCAGGGAGACGGTGAAGAAGAAAAGTCCAAAATGTATATTCACAAATAAAAAACATCCGCTCATTTCTAATGAGCGGATGTTTTTGGTTCATTATTTAGTTAGATTAAATTTCAAATCTGTCTACAATCTGCTTCAGGGTAGTAACGTTGTCCTTGGTGTTACTGGAGAGCTTGTAGTTGTCGCTTGCCTTAGTAACGGTTTCGGATGTCTTTTCAGCAATGTCTGTTACGCCGATGGAAGCTTCGCCGATGGTTGTCTGGATGTCGTTAACACCGGTAGCAACCTGCTGAATGGAAGCGTCTAACTGGCTGATTTCACTGGAAATGTTAAGCATACTGTTCTTAAATACGTCTGCATCCTGTAAGTACTGTTCACCAACACGGTTGAAGTTGTCGTAATCGGTAAGAACGTTCTTCTCGAGGAAGGAAAGTGTTTCTTCCAATGTGCCGGACATATTGGCAACGGCTGCATTTACTTCAGTGATAATTAAGTTAATATCGTTTACACTGTCTAAGGAACGGTGTGCCAGATTACTGATTTCGGATGCAACTACTGCAAATCCTCTACCTGCTTCGCCGGCTCTTGCTGCTTCGATGGAAGCATTTAAGGAAAGTAAACTGGTCTGGTCGGAGATTTCTTTGATAGCATCTGTCAGTTCGTTAATCTTGGATACTGATTCAAGTCCTGCAAGGGCTTCTTCGCTCTTGCCTTTCACACGCTGATAAATTTCTCTGGTGCTTTCAATAGCGGATAAAGTAGTGGTCTGTAAAGCTTTCGCACGCTCTGCAACTTCTTCGGATAAGCGGGTTCCGCTGGATGCTTCATCATTGATGCCGTTTGACTGTTCTCTCATATGAATCATATGATTGTTAATGGTTTCGGTCATCGCTGAGGTTTCCTGCATGCTTGCTGCAAGCTGTTCGGAAGTAGCGGAGTTATCTGTACAGTAAATGTGAACCTGATTACTGGAAGTTTCAAGCTGTTCCATATTAGATTCGATACTGGTACTGGATTCGTCAATCTTCTGTACAACTTCTCTTAAGTTGTTACACATATCGTTAACGGCACGGCTGATTTCACCGGTTTCGTCTTTCTTTGCACAAAGCTTCTTAATATTGGCCGGTAAGGTGAACTTCAGTTTAGATGCATCGTCAATAATTGCGGTTACCTGTTCAAGAGGTTTGGTAATACGTCCTACAACGATGTTACTTAAAATAATTGCTACTACCAGAACGCCTACTACAACCATGAGTGCCTGTATGATGAAAGTTTTCAAAGGGCTCATAAGCTCTTCGCTGTCGGCACATACAAATAAGATGGATTTGATATCAGTCAGGTAATAACTGCAATATACCAATTTGCCGTCCTGTTCAAAGGAAGCGGAAAGGTTTTCGGGAATAATACCTTTACCAATGGAAGCAACCAAGTCTCTGATGAAAGGAATTTTATTGGGTTTACCTACCATAGAGGGATCGGAATGGTAAGTAATGATTCCGCTCTTATTTAATAAAATACAGTAGGCAGATTCAATATCATCAATCTTAAGGTCGGTTAAAAGTTCCGCATATGCTTCGTTGGACAACGGTTTCGTATTGTTCGGGTCTTCCTTCTCGGCATTGTCTACGATGGTACCGTAGGAGGTTGCGATGTTCAGCATCTGACCTAAGGAAGAATCAACAACCATATTTTTGGTGTTGTTAATCATAACCAGTAGTGTAACAGCAGCTGCAACGAAGGAACAAAGGATAACCAAAAGGCTTACTTTGGATTTAAAGGAATGGAATCCTAATTTGGCCTTCTTGGGAGCCTTGGGCTGTTTCACCTTTTTCTCTTTTACTTTCTTGACTTTCTTTTCTTTCGTTTCGGTCCCTTTCATAACTATTTCTCCTTTGCGTATATAATTTCGATTGTCCCGAAGGACGATTTTATAGTTTCATGGAAAAACCTGTGATGCCGGAGAACTAACCGGGCGTAAGCGGGGCTGTGCCGGAAAGGTACAGTACCAAAACGCCGGATGCGGCTTGTCCGGTTCCCATGATAAAGGGTCTTGAGACATCAATATGTATATCGGCAAATGATGTCAGTAAATCAAGAGCAAAAAACAATATTTAATTGTAAAATTATTATAACACTTCTCTGTGAAAAAAGCACGACAATTCTTTCAAAAGTTTGGAAAAATTTAGTGATATTAACGGAAAAATGACACATTTTCGCAAAGAATAAATTGACATTTGCCGCAGGGGATGATAATATATATTTAACACGTGTTAACAAACTGCAAAAGAGGGCAAAATGGAAGAGTTATCAAGAATGACTTTGGAGGAAATCGCCGCTGAAATCGGTATTTCCAGAACAACCATATATAAAGTGCTCAGAAACAAGGGGCATGTCAGTGACAAGACCCGCAGGATTGTTAACGAGGCACTTGAAAAATATCACTACGTGCAGAACCGCAATGCCAGAAACCTGGCCATGAACAGACAGTACAATATCGGCTATATCGGCTTTAAGTCCAAAAGTGCGAATTACTTTTCTACCGAGGTAAACAAAGGAATCCGCAGGGCGGTGAAGGAATTTGCCGACGACGGACTTTCCCTATTGGTTTCCGAATTTGATGTGGAGAATCCGAAAGGACAGCAGGAAGCGGTAGATGAGATGCTTGCGCTTGGTGTGGAAAGCTTTGTACTTGCTTATGCACATGAAGAAGTGATGAGCGGAATCCTGAGCAAATTAAGGGAAAAGGAGTGCCGGATCGTGTTACTCAGCCGTGATTTCCCGGAGGATACTGCCTGCAGCTATGTAGGTGTGGATTACGAAAAAAGCGGCAGACTTGCGGCAGAGCTTTTGCTTAAGATGCTTCCCGCTGACGGAGAGGTTTTGGTTCCGGTTACGAAGGAGTACGAAACCAATCAGGATATCGCAGCCAGACTCAAAGGTTTTGAAGATAAGATGAAGGAAGAGGGCAGTGTGAAGGTGCTTCCCATCATACACGGACTTTTGGAAGAGGAAGATATTTACCGTCAGATTTCCGGGCATCTGAAAGAACGGGAGCAGCTTTCCGGTATTTTTGATTTGACTTACCGGCTGGATGTCATTGCAAGCGCCCTGAAGGATTTGAAACGTACCGATGTGAAGCTGGTGGGCTTTGACCTTTTTGAAGAAATCAGGGAGTATGTGGAAGATTCCACCATTGATGCGGTTGTTTATCAGGACTTAAACCAGCAGGCATATCAGGCAGTGAAGCTTTTGTTTGACGAGATGTGCTACGGCAAGAAAAAAAGCAGCCAGAAAAATTATGCGAAGCTGGAAGTCATCATGAAAGAGAACATACAATATTTTTAAATATAAGGAGGATGAATATGCTGTACATAGGTATTGACTTAGGAACCAGTGCGGTAAAATTACTTTTAATGGATGGAGAGGGTAAGATTCAGAAGATTGTATCCAAAGAATATCCCCTTTATTTCCCGAATCCCGGCTGGTCCGAACAGAAACCTGAAGATTGGTATGAACAGACCATGGCAGGTATTAAGGAACTGATTGCAGAAGCTGACAAATCCCAGATTGCAGGTATCAGTTTCGGTGGACAGATGCACGGACTTGTAATTCTGGACAAAGAGGACAACGTAATCCGTCCCGCACTTCTTTGGAATGACGGAAGAACATTCGAAGAATGTGACTACTTAAATGACGTAATCGGAAAGGATAAACTTTCTGAGTACACAGCGAATATTTCC
>JAFZDQ010000001.1 GCA_017561085.1 Lachnospiraceae bacterium | reverse complement strand
TAAATCCATCTCCAATCAAAATTTACACATTTAATTTATCGGCCAATAAATATTTGTCATACTGCTCTGCCAGCTGTTACTATTATGACACATATCATTTTACATGAAAACCAACTAAAATGTGCTTTTTCTCCATTTTATGTAACACAGACCTTACATTTTCATATATCACTTGTGCAACATACGCATGCCTTGTAAACGCAAAACAGGCTAAGATATCCAAAAGGATATCTTAGCCTGTTTATTCAGTTTCACCAATATTTAATGTTCTATAAAAGCTACTGATTAATCCTCATATCCGTTTGGATTACTGCTCTGCCATCTCCAGGAGTCAGCACACATTTCTTTGATGCCGTACTGTGCCTCCCAGCCCAGTTCTGCCTTCGCCTTGGATGCATCTGCGTAGCAGGTTGCAATATCCCCGGGTCTTCTGTCTTTGATCACATAAGGCACTTTCACGCCGTTTGCATCTTCGAAATTCTTCACAATATCCAGTACGCTGTAGCCTGTACCTGTTCCTAAATTGTAGATACAAAGACCTGCTTTTTCTTCAATCTTTTTCAGTGCCTTTACATGTCCCTGTGCCAAATCCACTACATGGATATAATCACGCACGCCGGTACCGTCATGGGTATCATAATCATTTCCGAATACGCCAAGCTCTTTTAACTTGCCTACTGCCACCTGGGTCACATAGGGCATCAGGTTGTTGGGGATACCGTTTGGATTTTCGCCGATGGTACCGCTCTTATGCGCTCCGATGGGGTTAAAATAACGAAGCAGAATCACATTCCATTCAGGGTCTGCTTTTTGGATATCGGAAAGCACCTGCTCTAACATAGACTTGGTCCATCCGTAAGGGTTGGTACACTGTCCCTTCGGACATTCCTCCGTGATGGGAATCATGGCCGGGTCACCGTAAACTGTTGCGGATGAGGAAAAAATAATATTTTTCACGCCGTGTTTTCTCATCACATCCACTAATGTCAGTGTTCCGGTAATATTGTTGTTATAATACTCCCAAGGCTTCGCTACGGATTCCCCTACCGCCTTCAGACCCGCAAAATGGATACAGGAATCAATTTTCTCGTTTTCAAATATCTGATTTAATCCGTCGCGGTCCAAAATATCCGTTTCATAAAATTTCACGGATTTACCGGTGATTGCTTCCACACGTTTTAAGCTTTTCGCATTGGAATTGCTCAAATTATCTACTACAACCACTTCATATCCTGCATTTTGCAACTCTACTACCGTGTGACTTCCGATATAGCCCGCTCCGCCTGTTACCAATATTGCCATAATTATTTCCTCCCGCAAATTCACTTACTTTCATTTTCTAATGTAAAGCATCCTAATTATAAAACGATGCCGTTCTTTTCACAAAGAATTCTGGCACTCTCCACGCTGTCCACACCGGTCTTATTCTTAATAGGGGCAAATTCCTTCTCACGCACCACCTCATAAGGCAGACAGCTGTCCAGTTCATGAATCATATCAAGCACCAGCTGCTCAAACTTGTAACCGTTGGGTTCTTCCGGCTTTTCCTTTTCGCCTGCAGCATTCAGATAAGGAATCTTCTTCTCTACAATGTGAAGGGGTAAATTTTTCTCACGGATTTTCTCTAAATCAGCTACCTTAAACAAATAATTCAAAATAACGCCGAAATAATAAGCAGGATCACCATTTTCATCCTTGGCATTCATCAGCTCGTCCGTAAGCTCATAATATTCAATGATGGACGGTCTGCCATCCTCTAAGCACATAACGCCCACCTTTTCATCAGGGGCACATTTGCGGACAACCTTAGAACCGCAGGCACAACCTTTTCCAATCACCGCACCTACAAAGCAAGGGTCTGCAATCCGCTGCAGCACATTATCCACCGCAAATACATTCAGCCATTCCACGCCGTCAGCCATTGCCTTCTGTGCCACACCCCATTTGTACATGGATGAATACCAGCCGCCGTTTCCGTTGGGAGAGGTTGACATTTTGTACATTTCCTCCATATAAACCTTTCCGTTATAATCGGATGCGGGTGCCATTTCCTGCATAAAGAAGGTGATATAATCACTGTCATATCCGAAGTAATTATGTTCCTTCAAAAAGCCGGTGGTGGCTTCATGATTCTTGTCACTGGTCATGATGTATAAAGGAATCATACATCCTGCCGCTTTCACCACATCCATCAGATTCTCTATCAGTCTCTGGAAAATATAAACATCCTTGGTAAGGCCGATGTTATACATACCCTTGGGGTCATCGGAGCCTAATCTGGTACCCATTCCGCCGGCTAAAAGAACCGCTCCTACTTTGCCTGCACGGATTGCCGCAAGTCCGGTTTCCGTAAATGCATCCTTCTTTTCTTCGATTTCGGAAAGCTGCATGGCTGCCAAAGGTGAAATCACACCGCGTCCTTCCTTTTCCTCTTTGGAAAGGCAGGTTGCCAAAACAGAAAAATCAGTGTCTGCAATCTGGGAAAGCAGTTCTTCTTTCTCAGAATCTGATAATCTGTCATAATAAGCAAGCACATGCTCCTGATTATATAATTTTAATTTATCTGCCGCCTCTTGATAATTCATGAAAAATCCCTCCACGGTTTCAAATATTTGCAAATATTACCTGTATATTATAAGTTTTTTTTCGATTTTATGCAACCTGCTGTTAAGGAAGTTAAGACTTTGTTAACAAAACGCTAAGCCCACGTTAAGAAAACGTCAAACTCTTGTTAAGAAAGCCCTCCGGCTCTTTTCCCGTCTGCATTCTGTTGTTAAAATGCAAATGAAAATCAACAGAAACGGAAGGTTAGAAACATGGGCGATTTAAACATTGGACTTTTACTCATTATGATTATCGGTGGTGCGGCAGGACTTTTATCAACAATATTTTTGGTTATTTCTCTTCCCGCTACCATTGTATGGAAAATATACAGAAAAATCACTAAGGGAATTCCCCTTATGTACTAGTCCCCAAAAAGGACCGGAGACATAGCCTCCGGTCTTTTTTTATATCTTAGAAAAATCCTTCTACGCCCCTCCGGGCAACACTGCCCTGAAATAGCGAAGCATACTTTCTCCCATAATGGCAATTACATCCATCTCCGCCATCCCCCTTTGTAATAAGGCCGCTGTCAGCAAAATCAAACCGGTGTGGTCCCGCAAACAGTCCATTTCTTCCGTCAGCATTTTTCCTGCGGCCGCTGCTGCCGCCCTGTCATACGCATCGCAAAAATCAAGCCCAAGTCCTACATGACCGGCACCCATCAGCTTTGTCTCATATTCCGCATGCTTACAAAGCATCTCCAAATGATTCCCGGAAAGACTGCCTGCAATCAATTTGCAACCATTTAATCCCATAACGCCTCCCTGCCCCGACAATAAAATCATCTGCTCATCCGTCAGATTCCGGTAATTGTCATAAACACTTCTGGAACCGGAATGGGTTGCCAGAAAAGGTTTTTTCGCAATAGTAAGCACCTGTTCAAAGCCCTCATCGTTTAAATGGCTGACATCCAAAAACATGGAAAGTCTCTCCATTTCCCGGATTACACGCCTTCCCGCTTCCGTGATTTGTCCCGGAATCTGTTTGTATTCTCCGGCTTTGCAGCAGCCTGTCGCAAGCGCATTTTTTCTACTCCAGGTCAGCGCCGCTCCCCGCACACCTTTTTCAAAAAGGCGGGAAAGCACGAAAAGCTCCTCTCCGATGCAATCCAGCCCCTCCAGATAAAGTAAAATGCCGATTTGGTCTGTTTTCAGCACCCTTTCTAAGTCCGTACGGTCCCGTATAAGCGTCAGCTGCCCGTTTCCCTGCATTTCCCCAAACAAAGCCTCTATCTGATCGAGAACATCCGCCAAAATTTCCTCCGGGTTTTCCCGCGTGGTAATTGCCGTGGGTACAAATACCGATGCAACCAAAAGCTTCAGCCCTGCTCTTTTCCATTTTTCCAGATAATCACGGCGGATAATGTCCCGCTCGCCCCTCTTATGCCGGAGCAACAATTCCCCCGGCAAATCAAAGTGTGCATCCACTACCGGATTTTGCTGATGAAGCAGCCGCGCCCTGCGGAGCACATTCTCTTTTAATAAAATATCCATAGTTCCTTTCCCGCAATCAGATTACGCAATTCTTACCTTTTCACTTTCACAGGGCCTTCCCATGAAGCAAAAAAGATACGCCGCTTATCCGACGTATCTTTGCTTTTTAATAGTATATGCAATTATTTCTCAAGGTCTACTGTTTTTAATAATTCCCTGATATCTTCCACGCTCAGCCACTCGGTATTGTTGTCAGAGCTGTAGGAGAAGCCTTCCGGCACTTTCTTACCGCTTGTATTAATCTTCTGCTTGTCATTCCAGGTTACCTGAGGGTAAACAATGAAGTGCTTGTCATATTCATAGGTTGTGGAAGAATCTTCTACCGTAACCATGATTTCATGTAATTTCTCACCGGGATAAATACCGATTTCCCTGGTCTGACATCCGGGAAGCATTGCTTCAGCCAAATCAGAAATCTTAAAGGAAGGAATCTTGGAGATAAAGGTTTCTCCGCCGGTTGCTTCTTCCAGTGCTTTAATTACCAGTTCCACGCCCTGGGTTAAGCTGATCCAGAAACGGGTCATACGGTAATCGGTAATGGTAAGCTCGGTAGCTCCCTTTTTAATCATATCATAGAACTTCGGAATAACAGAACCACGGCTTCCTGCCACATTACCGTAACGCACGATAGAGAAGTTGATGTCCTTGGTTCCTGCATACGCATTAGCCGCGATAAACAGCTTATCGGAAACCAGCTTGGTACCGCCGTATAAGTTTACGGGATTTACTGCTTTGTCTGTAGAAAGGGCAACCACCTTCTTCACATTGGTATCAAGGGCTGCATCAATGACATTCTGGGCACCATGGATATTGGTCTTAATTGCTTCATTAGGATTGTATTCACACGCAGGTACCTGCTTTAAAGCAGCCGCATGGATGACATAATCTACGCCTTCGAAAGCACGGGTCAATCTTTCCTTATCGCGTACATCACCGATGAAGAAACGGAGTTTTTCCGCATATTCCCTAAACTCACCCTGCATAATAAACTGTTTAAATTCATCACGGGAATAAATAATAATTTTCTTGGGATTATAGTGTTCCAAAACATATTTCGTAAAGCATTTACCGAAAGAGCCGGTTCCTCCGGTAATCAGTATTGTTTTATTATCTAATAACATAATCAGCCTCCAAAATGTTAATCAAAAATACTCACGCACATTATTTTACCACGAATTACACACATGGGCAAATTCTTTTTCAAACGGCCGTTTCCGGGCTTCTAAAAGCCCCTTCCTTCTCAGGGCACTTTTCAGCCTTTTCCCCGCAAAACCATCAGAAGGGCATGTACTCTTCTAACCAAAGCCGGCGCTGCTGCCAATAACTTCAGATATTTCCTATTCTGCTCCGTCAGATAAGGATTATTCTTAATGTCGCTCTTATGGCTCTTTAAATACTTGCAAACCTGTACATAAAAGGGATTGGACTTTTTCATCATTCCAAGGGGAATATGCAGCAGATAATCCAGCCTCTGGAACAGGGCAAAGCGCACCGCTTCCTCCTTAAGTTCCGGATAACTTTCCGCCACGATTTCTTCCACCCGGTCAGCATTATTGACAATATCCGTAAATACACGGGGAAATTCTTTTTTGTTCCTGGTCCTGGTATTGCTTCCGTAGCGGTAAAAAACATGATAATCCTGCTCCGGCAAAATCCCCACCGCAGGAATCTTCGGAAGCAAATCTATAAGGAGTCTGAAATCCTCATTCAATTCCCCTTCCGGAAAACGGTTTTCACGAAACAGTTCCGCTGCCGTCAGTTTGGTACAAAAGGAACAATCCCCTCTGTGCAAAAGAAGCTCCCGCATGAAATGTCCGCAGTCCCATAATTCCGGTCCCTCCGGCGGAATACAGACATCCGGAAGTTTATTTCCGTTCTCATCAATTTCATCCCTGGAGGTTTGCACCATCAAAAGGTTCTCCTGCAGGGCTACCGCAAGAAGCCTTTCATACATTTCTTCCGCAATATAGTCATCGCTGTCCACAAAACCGATATACTGCCCACGCGCTTTTTGAATTCCCAGATTACGGGCAGAAGAGGAACCGCCGTTTTCTTTGTGAAATACGCGGATTCTTTTATCCTCCATGGCAAACTTCTCGGCCAGGGCACCGCTGTTATCGGTGGAGCCGTCATCTACCAGAATAATTTCCAAATTCCGGTAGGTTTGCCTGCGGATAGAGTCTACACATCGGGGCAGCCATTCCACTACATTATAAACCGGCACAATCACACTAATCAGTACCGCATCTTCCCTATTCATTGTTCTTTTCCTTTCTTCCCGCCTTCGTCACATATGCATACATCTTACGGGGTGCAATTACCGGTGCCGGGCTAAGGGGCCCTTCTTTCTCCGGTACGCACTTTCCTTCCAAAAGTCCCTCCGCAAACCGGATAAAGGCTTCTGCCGCATGCTTTGCATTCCAAAGTCCGGTAATGGTTTCATACGCACTTCGTCCCATCTCCTTACGGATAGCGGGATTTTCAATCAAATAAAGCACCTGCTTTATCATTTCCTCCTGATTGGCATCCGGATAAACCAGCCCGTTTTTGCCATGTTCCACCAAATAGGGCACCGCACCTGCTTGTACATTGGCCACCTCTGCACATCCGCTGTTCATGGCTTCATTTACCACTGCGCCCCAGCCTTCCAGGTGATTGCTGGTAAAGATGTGGATATGACTCTTCTCCATGATTTTACGGACCTCGTCCGGTTTTTGGAAACCATAGAAAGTCATCTTTCCGTCAAGCCCTGCTTCCCGGGCCATGGCTTTTAACTCCGCTTCCATTTCGCCGCTTCCTACCATATGGATACGGAAATCATCAAACGGATTTGTGGCATCATTTCCAAAAAGTTCTTTTCTTTTTAACAATTCTTTTCCAAGGGCAATCATCTGCTCCGGATGCTTCAGGGGAATAAAACGCCCTGCCCAAACCAGGTTCAGGCATCCGCTATCCGGCTTCAGACTCTCCCACTGCTCCCTTGAATAAGTAACCGTCTCCGGAAAATAACCGAACCGGAACATTTTTCCGGGATAAGCCCTTACGATATGAAAATCCGAAGGCACATAAGCCCCCGCACAAAGCAGGTAGGCTTCGCCCTTGCGGTATCTTGTGTGGTCTAAATATTTACGGATCAGTCCCTTAGGGGAAATGGCCTTCCACTGGCCTTCCCGATAAGGACGCTCGCTGACACGCACCGTGCACTTTCCGGAAGAAAGCCGCTGTCCGATTAAGTCCTCCCTGTCCGTCCAGCCCGCAAGAAGCACGTCACAGGATAACACCGCTTCTTTACATGCCGCTTCTTCCTCGTAAAGAAAGCGGACATAGGGAATCTTTTTCGCATCAGCATCCCATCCCATGTCAATCCGTTCCTGCTCCATGGGCTGCGTCTGGATAAAACAAAAATCCTCACCCAGCATTTCATAGCAGGCATTACAAAAAGGAATTTGATGATGATTGATATAATTGGATATAAAAGTCAAAGTCATTGGCATGCTCCTATATCTTCATAGATTTCCGTTAATCTTTGATAATTCAAGTTGCCGTCGTGGGTAATCCTTGCCCGCTTTGCGGCATTTGCTGCCAGTCTTCCGGCAAGGGTAAGTCCGTTTTCATCCCGCTCTTTGGACCACACCTTCAGAATCGCCTCAGCAAGCGCTTCTTCCTTTTCCTTCTCCACCAAAAGACCATCCTCACCATGAGTGATCATATCAGGAATACCGCCTACCTCCGAGGCCACCACCGGCATTCCCAGAAGCATCGCCTCCCCTACCGTATTGGGGGAATTATCTAACGTAGACGGACAGACAAATACGCTTGTCTTTAAATAGGTTTCCTTCATTTCCTCTTCCTTTAATTTGCCCAATACCACAACCTGCTCTTCCAGCCGGTTTTCGCGGATTAATGCAAGCAAATACTTTCCGTAAGCGGAAATCTTAATTTTATCTTTTAGCCCCGAATCATTGATTACACTGTTTCCGGCCACATAAACCTTCACGTCCGGGTAATGCTCCCTCAAAATGGGAAGTGCTTTTAAAAGCACATGGAAGCCCTTTAAGGGATAATCTCCCTGGGCTAAGAAAATACTGTGAGGTTCACAGGCATCTTCTTCCCATTTACCCTCATAAAAACTGCTCCGCAGGGTTTCATTCATGTGATGATATACCGCACCGGGATTTATTTTTTCCGTGGCATTTCTGTCAAAAGCAGTCCGCCCCGTAATATGTCCCGCAAGGGCGATGATTTCCTTTTCCCGCTCACCGCGGATGACAAATTTTTCCTGCTGTTGTTTCAAAGAATCCTGCCTTACCAAATCCCTGAAAGTCACCTGACCAAACACCCGATCCGGCACGCCGGCCTGATACACCTTGGCAATCTCATGGCAAAGTCCCTGAATCCCCACCAGAGTCCGTTCGGGCCTTCCAAAGACCTTGGCCGCCGCCAGTGCATGGGGAAATTCAGTTCCGAAAATATGAATGATATCCGGCTTAAAATCCGCAAAAATCTCTGCAAACCGCTTCTCCAGGGAAGCGTCATAACGCTCCGGATGCACTAAGTCCTCTTCAAATCCGTAGCAGGGTACCTGCTGTACCAAAAGAGGATTCACCTGTTCTAAAGAAGGCGTTCCTCCCGCTATGGGGAAACAAATTCCAAGCTCTATATTTTTTTCTTTTTCCTGAATTATCCGGTTAAAATTCCCGGTCAGCCATCCTTCCCTGTTACTGTAAGGAAGAGAAAGGGCCCTAGCAATTACCGGCATCATAATATTACAAATCCACAGTACCCGTTTCATTTTTACACCTTTCGATATCGCACCTTCAGACATATCATCTCCCGATTTTGCTTCTCACAAATCAGCCTCTTACGGCAAGATATTATTTTCTCACACGGTACAAAAGACTCTTCAGTCCGTTATAAAGACCCGCCGTCTTTTCATTTTGGGCCAGTTTCGTCCGAAGCGGCGCCAATGTTATCCACATAATCAGTCTGTATTTCAGGATTTGTCCACGGCTCATATACTTTTGCACAATTTCCCTGTGTTCTGCGGCAGAACGCTTCACATTTTCTCCGCTTTCGGAAAAACCGCCGCCTTCATAGTCGGCAATCAGCCTGTCCGTAAACAATGTCCGGGCACCGCCCTCAAAAAAGCACCAAAGAAACTGTTCGTAATCCGCCCTGACCCGATAACCGGTTTCAAAGGGATGGGCAAGGACCAGTTCTCTTGCATAAAAACAGGCCTGATGACAGGGCACGTTCCGATAACAGCCAAAGGCATCCATATTGGGGTTAGAGGTAACCGTTTTACCGGTCAGACGCTCGAAAATATTCCCGTAATATATCCCTTTTTCTGCCGGATTTGCTTCCATAAAGGAGGCTACATCCGCAAGTACCTTTTCATCCGCAAAGGCATCACCGCAGTTAAGGAAATACACATATTCCCCGCTGCAAAGTTCTGCTGCCCGGTTCATGGCATCATAAATACCGGCATCCTTTTCTACCACAATTCTCTGTCCGGTCCGTTCCTTCACGGCATCCACCGAGCCATCGGTAGACCCGCCGTCCTTGATAAGAATCTCATAGTCCGTAAAGGTTTGTCTATAGATACTTTCCAAAGTAGTATTCAGTTTTTCTCCCGGGTTTAAACAAACCACCAGTATGGAAAATTTCGGCTTCATCCTAATTTACTCCTACGAAACATCTGATAATATGGGTACCATCTCATGGAAAAAGAAAGTCTCATAGGGCAAAATCCTAAGCCCGTCCGCCCCTGCTTTTCTCATAAACAGTACAAAATATAAAACGCCGGCCACTACCACGCCCGCCTTGCAAAGCTTCCTTAGTTTTTCATTTTCAATACTTCCGATTAAGGTAGGCAAAAAGAAAATATGGGTAATGGTCAGATAATAGCCGATTCTGGAAATTATGGGGAGGAACGAGCAGCATACATACAATACCAGCGCGCCCAGATTACAGTAAAAATAGAACCGGTTCCTTTCGCTGTTTTTCACTATCTTGCGGTAACAAATAAGGGATAACAGCAGCACTGCCGCGCATCTTGCGATATTCACATAGCTGGTACCGCCCTCTAAGTACTCCGTTCCTTCGTAGGTGGGATACAGCATCACCACCACTTTCAAATAGAAATCCTGAAAAAAGAAAAAGGTACTGCAAAAAGCCGCCGCCAAAAGAAGCTGCCACTTTTTCCAATCCACAAAAGCAAGTACGTACAAAACCAGCACCACAAGCAGGGATTTATGGAAGGTTGCTCCAAGCAAAATCAGGAATACGAATTTCCCCCATTCTTTTTTCAGCACATAAGGGATTGCATATAGCGCAATGGCAAGGGCCAAATAATACCGCACCGTATTAAAGGACTGGAAATAATAACCGAATGCCATAAACAGAAAAAAGCTGAATCCGAATGAATCAGCCTGCTTATAAATTGCCCCCAAAAACAAAAGCACGGTAAAAAATGCAAACACGGCAAAAACCAGCAGGAAATTTTCATATCCGCTGATTCCGTAAATAATTTTCACCAATGTATTAAAACCTATCTCCGTAGGGACATATGCATCACAATTGACCAAATGCATGAATTCCACATATTTGGCATAGTCATTTCCCACGTTTAACCTACAGGCGGAAACCGCAAAAAGCACAAGAAACATAAACAGCAAACTAAAAACATTCAGAAGTTGCTGTCTGCTCAGTGTGCCGCCGTCACGGCGACACTGATTATTTACCAGATACCCAAGTGCTACGGTTCCTATTGCCACCGAAATATACAAAACCATAATTTACCTCAATTTACCTTCTTTAATCCCCTTTTTCATAAGGGAAAGTGCCTTGCCAAAGGAAATTTCCTTACACATTTCCCTGCGGTTTGCAAAAAGGAAACGCACGGAAAAAGGTACGGCCATCACACCGTAAAGATGATGATAAAGCACACCCCTATCTGTAAAAAACTTCTCATGAAAGCCCTTAAACCAGGTGGATTCCCGATAAATTTCTTCTCCGATTTCTTCTACAGCCGCATATAAATGCAGTCCTTTTTTCAGACAGTCGTGCAAAAAGAGACTGTCCTCCCCGTTACTGTATTTGGCGCCACCGCCAAACAAAAGGGAAAAGCTGACATTGGCTTTCCGCAAAGCGTCCAACTTCGCCGCCACACAAAAAGTAGGATATCTGCCGTAGTTATACCAGCGGATTCTCTTCTTTGCCTGATTGTAGTAAGTAGCTCTGGACGGATCCACCTTGAAATTAAAGGTCAGGACGTCCGCATCACTGTTTTCTTCAAATGCTTTTAAAACCACGCTTTCATAGCCGGGATAAAAACGGATATCCTCATCCGAAAACAAAACAATATCCCCCTGTGCAAAAAGAAGGGCAGTATTACGGTTTAATCCCACGCCCCGTTCCTTCATGGAAAAGCAGCGGATTTTATGCTCATTATATTCAAACTCTTCATAACCGCAAGTATCACACTGATTGACGATTATGGCATCTGTTTCCAGATTCATACTTTGCGAAAGGGCTTTGGGTTCTTTGTTTACCGCCGCCACCAATACCTGTAACTTCATACGTGTTCTCCGTATCCTGTTTACGCTATGCGTAGTACTTATTCAAAAAGTCTTCATCCGCCCGGGAAACAATCATTCCCAGTACGTTACAATCCTGATTCTTTAAAAGGCTCAATACCCGCTGTACTTTGCGGCTTTTATCTGTGCCGAACGGAACCAACAGAATCACACCACAAAGCTTACGGATTTGGTCAAGGTCCTCTTCTGTCATAGCCCCTTCATTTAAGGGAAGTGTTTCATAAGCATTCTCGGGCTTTTCTGCGCCTTCCTCCTTAGGAAGCGTCCAGGTAAGACCTCCCATTTCGCCGTCGCCGCCGATATATTCATTTTCACCGGCATTTAATAATTTCTCCAGTTCCCCACTGCGAAGGCTACTGTTTCCTTCCATATCCAGAAGGGCAAACTGTCTGTTTTCACCAAGCACATAACGGATATTGGCTGTCAGCTCCCTTGCGTAGGGCTGTAAGCCTTTCTGGCTGCGGGGCATCACACCAAGAGCCTTGTAACCATACTTCTTTTCAATATCCGTAGGTACATATACCGCTTCATCCAAAATATATAAAATCGCAAGCACAAGTGCGGTAATCACCGCCATTACAACGCCGCCGATGATACAAGCCGTCACAGTCCTGTCATCCCAATAAACACGGGTCGGCTCGATGCTTCTGATTACCTCGATTCTACGCAGTTCTTCACTGTCTGCCGCATAATCCGCCAGTCCTTTTTCTACTGCCTGCTGAATTTCCCTGACAAACTTTTCCGTGCTACCGGATACCGTTACGGTAAGCAGTCTGATATCGGAAATAATCTCGCCTTTGGTGGCTGCAATCAAAGCCTCTCGCGTATACCCCTTAGGCAGATGAACTTCCACATGCTCTACAATAGGGTCTGCATCCAACAGTTCATTCCAGGTATAACCGTTATAATATTGATACACCTCACCGCTTTCATCCACGGCAAAGCTGATATACAGTTTGGATACCCCTTCATAAACGATGGGCATTCTCATGGCCTTGGCAATCTGGTAGCTGACACCGCCGATGACTGCTCCCACAATCGCAAGAATAATTAAAAGCCACAGCTTGCCCTGCAGGCAAAGCACCAGACGTTTCAAATCCATCCCCTGTTTTAATGTTTTCTCATTCTTCATTCTTTTTACTTCCCTCCGTATTCTCCGGGGTCTTCATGGCCGTAATCTGTGTGCTCTCCACCCCTTCGGTGCTTTCTGCCTGAAGCAGAATCTTAAGGGTAAGCAGCATCAGCTTAATATCCAGCCATACGGAATAATTCTCAATATAAGACAAATCCAGTTTCAACTTATCATAAGGAGTGGTATTGTATTTGCCGTAAACCTGGGCATAACCGGCAAGTCCGGCTTTCACCTTCATACGGAATACAAACTCCGGCATTTCTTCCACATACTGTGCAATAATTTCCGGTCTCTCGGGTCTGGGACCAATGAAAGACATTTCCCCCTTTAAAATATTAAAAAGCTGGGGTAATTCATCAATCCGGACCTTTCTGATAAACTTTCCGATGGGCGTAATTCTGTCATCATTCTTGGATGCCAGTCTGGCCACGCCGTCCTTCTCCGCATCCACCCGCATACTGCGGAATTTCATAATACTGAACTCTTTAGCGCCTTTGGTACAACGGATTTGTTTGTACAAAACCGGTCCTTTATCATAACACTTAATCAGGATGGCGGTAACCAACATGATGGGGGAAGAAATCACAATCAAAATCAGGGAACAAATCACATCAATCAGACGCTTGGCAATCCTTTGTTCCACCGTAAGCGCATACTCCCTGGTAAGCAGCATGGGAGTGTCAAACAAATGAAGCTGGTCGGAGCCCTTTACCAGAACATCCGAAATCTTCGGCATGGTATAAACCCTGATGGATTTTCCGTAGCAGTACTTTAACAGCTTGTTTCTGTCTGTGGTGGAAATATCCCAAAGCACTACCGCCTCATAACGGCCTTCTATTTCCTTCTCAATGGCTTCCAAGCCCTCAGAAATATTCATGCACTTCACAATATTGTATTTATCTTTTCTGGAGGCAAATTTGCCCAGAATATCGTCTATGGAACGCTCCCCGTAAATAAGCAGCATATCCCTTGGCGGGAAAATCCGGTGATAAATCCGGTTACAAAGGAAATTCCAGCCTAGTGCAATAAAAATCTGCAGCAGAGTGGCACCCACGAAATACTTAGGGTCCAGCCACCAGTTATTCATCAGGGAAATCTGCACATAAGTAATCACATTCACAAAAAGCAGGGAACACAGCTGGGACAAAAACACGTCCATGGGCTTTAAGTAACCGATTTTCAATCCGCCGTAGGTGCTTGTGAAAAAGAATAACAGCACAAAGTAAATCCCGAACATGGCAAGATGTCCGTTCTGGTTAAATTTAAAACGGAGGGTAAACTTACTGATTGCGGGATAATAATACTGCATCCAAATAAATGCATAAACGGCAGTATGAAACAAAAGCCCCAAAAAGCCGAGTCCCAGTACAATTAATCTTTTAATGGATTCAAAACGTCTCACTTACGTACACCTCAAATTCTTCTTAACGTCGCCCGGAGTGCCCAGAACACAAAATAATACGCACTTTCCCATAAGGAAAGTCCTTCCTGCTTCCGGTAAAGATACCAAATCCGCTTCATTGCCTCAAATTTATTGGAGGACAGGGATTTTCCGGGTCTTCTGTATATCGCCAGCACTTCATCAAGTCCGTAGGCGGTATGTCCTGCCTTTAACAGCTTCCACCAAAGGGCAGTATCCTCACTTTTCACTACCGGCATTTGAATCAGTTCTTTATCAATTACCTTCGTATCTAACAACACCGTAGTGGTAAAAATCACAGTCCTGGATAATGCTTCCCGATAGGTCAGTTTCTCCGGGGCATGTACGATTTTACCGGTTCCTTTGGCATTCTCATCCCCGAATTCATAGGAGGTAAATGCAAAACCGGCGCCTTTTTCCGAAAGGAATAAAAGCTCCTTTTCCAGTTTATCCTGCATCCAAATATCATCCGCATCCAAAAAGGCAATATATCTGCCTTTGGCTGCAGCAATCCCTGTATTGCGGGCTTTCGCCGCACCTTCATTCCGTTCTTTAAATATAAGACGGAATTTACTTTCGTCAAAGCCCTGACCGATATACTCCTTCACGCAGGCCTCAAGCACACTTCTACTGTCATCCTTGGAGCAATCCTCTACCAAAATCAGTTCCCAGTTCCGGTAAGTCTGCTCCGTCACCATGCGGATGGTATCCCTGATGTAAGCAGACGCATTATAAACAGGCACAATAATACTGATTAATCCGTCACACATCTTAAATTTCCTCTTTCACAAGATAGATTGGACGCTTTTTCACTTCCATATACGTTTTGGCAAGGTACTGACCCACAATTCCCAGACAAAACAGCTGAACACCGCTAATCAGCGAAATAATACATACCAGTGACGGCCAGCCGGAAGTAGGGTCTCCGAATACCACCTTTCTGATAATGGTAAAAATAATCAGCGCAAAGGAAAGCAGACAAAACAGCACGCCCATGAAAGCCGCAAATGCAAGGGGCGCCGTGGAAAAAGAAGTAATTCCTTCCAGGGAATACACAAACAGTTTCCAGAAGGACCATTTGGTTTCGCCCTTCTTGCGCTCGATATTGTCATATTCCAGCCACTTGGTCTCATAGCCAACCCAGCCGAAAATTCCTTTACTGAAACGGTTATATTCCTTCATACTAAGCAGGGCATCCGCAACCTGTCTGGTCATCAGGCGGAAGTCCCTGGCACCGTCCACAATATCGGTTTTGGAAATTTTATTCATTAATTTATAAAACATTCTGGCAAAAAATGAGCGGATTACAGGCTCGCCCTTCCGCGTAACTCTTCTGGTAGCCACGGAATCATAGCCCTCAAACAGGGCCGCAAACATTTCCGGCAAAAGACTCGGCGGATCCTGCAAATCAGCATCCAAAACAGCCACATAATCCCCGCCTGACTTTTCAAGACCGGCATAAATAGCAGCCTCTTTCCCGAAATTTCTGGAAAAAGAAATCAGGTGCACGCGCGCATCCTTTGCAATCAACTTCTTCACTTCGGCTACGGTTCCGTCCTTCGAACCATCATCCACAAAAAACAGTTCAAAAGTAATGTCATTACTCTTGAAAAACGCATCATTTTTCAGAAATTCCTCATAAAAATAAGGCACATTTTCTTCTTCATTGTAACAAGGTACTATCGCGCTGAGCAGTTTCATAACCGTTCCCTCTTCCCGTTTTCCTAAAATTGGGCAAACTCCACCCTTTCCGCTTATTGTAACATATTTGTCAAAATATCACAACACTGCACTGAAGTTGAAATAGAATGTGCAGGGCACATTCCTGCGCTGACGCGCGGTCGCCCTGCGACATCTTCCATTCGCGCGTCATGTACATAAAAATGCCCGCGTCGAAATAAGAATTCCGCCCTCGGAATTCTTTGCGCGCGAGCGGGTCGCCCTGCGACAACTTCCTCTCCGCGAGCTGCGCATAAAAAAATGCCCGCGTCTTCACGCGGGCACTGTCTATCTTTTATTTAACTAACATAGTTATCGAAATAACCCTGAATCAGGATTACGGGAGTTCCCTTATCACCGGAACCACTGGTAAGGTCACAAAGAGAACCGATTAAGTCGGTAAGTCTTCTGGGGGTGGTACCCTGGGATGCCATATCACCAACCAGATTGTCTTTCTTATCTCTGATACGGTTGGAGATTGCTTCTTTGAGTGCATCACCGGACAAATCCTTAAAGTCATTGTCTGCCAGATATTTCAGTTTCACTTCGTTGGGTGTTCCTTCAAGGCCGGGTGTGCTTGCAGGAGATACAACCGGGTCAGCAAGCTCCCAAATCTTACCTACAGGATCCTTGAATGCGCCGTCACCGTAAACCATAACTTCTACCAGCTTACCGGTTCTGTCCAGAACTTCCTTCTGAATATCCAAAACAAGGTCTGTACATTCTCTGGGGAAAAGCTTAATGCTTTCTTCTGTAGACTTATTAGAACCCAGCAGACCGTATTTTTCATTACAACCGCTTCCGTTTACGGGGCTTGTCAGGATATCATCCATACCGCAAACCACTTCTGCGCCGCAAGCCTTTAAAATTCTCTTGGAACGTGCACGTGTATGAATATCACAGGTCAGCACTTTCTTGGTGTAGTCTAAAATCTTTCTGCAGTCATTTGCAAAAATAACTTCAACTTCCGCACCTTCAGCACGGATGATTTCGCTGTAGTAATCTACATAATCAACGCCGGTAAAAGGATGTACGTTGGCACCGAATAATTCTCTGTATTTCTCTAATGTAATTACATCGCTGTAGGGATTAATTCCCGCTTCATCAAGCTGGTCCCAGGTAATCAGTTCATTACCCACTTCATCGCTGGGGTAGCTTAACATCAGCACAATTTTCTTTGCGCCTCTTGCAATACCCTTTAAGCAGATTGCAAAACGGTTTCTGGAAAGAATCGGGAAAATAACGCCGATGGTTTCTCCGCCTAATTTGTTCTTCACATCCTCAGCAATTGCGTCGATAGATGCATAGTTACCTTGTACACGGGCTACAACAGATTCTGTCACCGCAATAATATCTTTGTCGCGGAGTTCAAATCCTTCACTTGCTGCAGCTTCCAATACACTGTCAGTTACAATTTTTTTCAGGTCGTCGCCCTCTCTAAAAATAGGACAACGGATACCTCTGGATACTGTTCCAATCTTTCTTTCCATTGATTATCTCCCTTGGTGTTAGTGTGTTAATATACAAACCTATTATATTATAATAGATTCTTGTGAAATTGCAAATAAAAAATTTTTGTTATTTTCCATAAATTGATTCTGCAAGCCACCTTCTGTTTTCGTCAAAATCCACTTCCAGAACCGCCATACCGCGTATATTGGCATCCCGATAGGTTCCCGCTTTCGGTACGCTCCCCGATTCCGGTCCGTAAACAGGTAATTTTCCGGCTTCCAGACAAAGCAAAAAGCATTCCGTAACGGTCAGGTTGGTGGTCAGATTGGGCATCAGTCCGTCAATCAGCTCCCGGGGTGATTTTACAAGCGCCATAGGAAGCCGTTTCATCACCTCAGTCATAACTTTTCTTTGCCGCTCCGTCCTGGCAAAATCCGTGCCGATAAAACGGTTCCTGCTATAGGCAAGCGCCTGAGGGCCGTTTAAACGGACCATTCCTCCGGCAGAAGTATCCATATAGTCTGTTCCTTCGGGACGCTCGGTTAATATGTTATATTCCCACAAAAAGCCGTTTACATATTCCAGCTCTTCTTTGGTCAGTTCCAGTTCCACGCCGCCTACCGCATCTACCAGATTGGCAAAGGCCTCAAAATTCACCTGCACATACCGGTGCACCTCTATCCCCAGATTTTCTTCCACGGTCTGCATAAGAAGCGCCGGACCGCCGTAGGCATATGCCGCATTCAAACGGTTTCCGTCATGTCCCGGTATTTCCACATACATATCCCGCAAAAGGGAAATCATCTGCACGCTTTTCGTCTTATCACTGATTGAAAACAAAATCATGGCATCGGACCTGCCGTCTTCCCCGTCTCCCCTGGAGTCATTTCCGATCAGCAAAATATTCACCGCACCGTCACTTCGCATAGACTCTCCGGTATACCCATCGGCAGGAACATAATTTAACTTGCCATAGGCCTTCTCCACCACGAAAAACAAAGCCCCTGCCAGTAGCAATAGTATTACCAATAAACTGAAAATCCATTTACGGAATCTGTGTTTCTTTTTCATAACCTTTCCTCTTTATCCCTAACCAACTTGCGCCCGGGCCGGTCACAAAACGGCATCTCCCGTTTTGCAAGCCTTGCCTCTCTCATAAAGTAAAAAAGGGGATGAGCCTCATTCCTCTCATCCCCCTCGTTTATTTTCATCTTACATTGCTGTCAAAAGAACAATGTTTAAAACCCACATAACAATTGCAATTACGATACCGATAATACATAAAATCTTACCGACTTTCGCTTTGCCTTCCGCGCTGGATCCTGCGCCCATTCTCGCCTGCGCAAATCCAAGACCACCGAAAATAATCGCAAAAATAGGGGAAACAAAACTAAGAATCAGCGCTGCAATACCGAATAAAAGGGCTGCGGTTGCTGCCTTTGTATTATCCACTGTTTTTACGGGTACTACCTGTACAAAGGGCTGTTCTCCGTCGCCGGTAAATTCTTCCTGTCCCTCGGGAATTTCCTGCAAAAGAGCTACAAACAGAGCCTCTAAGCTGTCTTTGTAAGGTTTCTTATTCAGGGCACCTACGAAACCGTCAAGTCCCATTTCTCCGCCAAAGGAACCTTTTAACCATGCTTCCAGGGTAAGTACTTTACCGTCATAGGACCAGGTCAAAAACTTGTATCCCTCTAACATCGGATCGCCTGCACGGTATGCGGGAGTCCCCTTCCAGTCTGACATAGTAAACTGATTTTTCTGAAGATAATCGTTCATGATATAATTTACGAATCCTTCAGGCTTGTTAAGTTCTAATGTTCTTGTGTATCTTGCCACTGTATCTTCCTCCTTCACACATATCTTAAGTTTCTTTTGAAACCTGTGTTTCCATCCACTTTTGC
Organism: Lachnospiraceae bacterium; assembly: GCA_017561085.1. Classification (GTDB taxonomy): domain Bacteria; phylum Bacillota; class Clostridia; order Lachnospirales; family Lachnospiraceae; genus Suilimivivens. The sequence continues at coordinate 5,751 of JAFZDQ010000001.1, read as the reverse complement.
ACTTCGAAAAGATTTTCAAAAATCTTAAAAGCCTTTTCTTTCATTTCCCCGTCCGGCGCAATCATATCCGGTACCATCAGCGGAATACATCCGGCACGGTAAGCCGCACGGATTCCGTTAAAGGAATCCTCTATCACCAAAGCTTCCTCCGGTTTCACCTTCAGGTTCTCACACGCCATCCAAAAAATATCCGGCTCCGGCTTGCTCTTTTTGAGCATATCCCCGCAGGTCAGATTGTCAAAGAACGGCATAAGTCCCGCATCTGTAATCTCCTGTGTCACGGTAGCCTTCCTGGTAGAAGAAGCCAGTCCGATGAAGTACCCCGCATCCTTCAGGTAGGTAAGCAGTTCCTTCACCCCCGGTTTCATAGGCAGCAAACCGTTATCATATCTGTCATGAAACCACTTAGATGCCTGTGTCTTGTACTCATCATAGGGGAAATCCCTGCCGTAGTAATCCAGGAATATTTCTTTGGTATTTGCCGCATTGACACCGACGCACCGGAAAAACAGTTCATCCTCCACCGTAAATCCGTGCAGGGCAGCCACTTCCTTCCAGGACTGTAAAACCAGCACTTCCGAGTCAAAGATGACGCCGTCCATATCAAAAATAACTGCTTTGATTTTCATGCGCATTAAAGTAATTTTTTAAGACCGCCAAGTGCTCCTGAAAGCTTATCAGCAGTCAGCTTCGCCTGTACGCCGTCTACAACCTTTTCCATAATATCATCGGGAAGATCAATACCCAGTGCCTTTTCAAGCGCCTTTACAGGGTCCTTCTTAAACTGCTCCATTAAGCTTTTGTCCTTAGTCAGTTTCTCTACTGCTTCCTGAATTTTTTCTTTGATATCCATGTTTTTCTTCCTTTCGTATCTGTCTTTTCCGTTATTTATTTACCCCTGCTTACCTTAAATCAATCCCATAATCAGGATAATTATGATTAAGCAAGGAATAAAATACGTAACATAAGCCCGGATTGCTCTCGGGAATTTAATACCTTCACCGGTATTTGCTTCTGCAAGGAAATTGTCAAAGCCCCAGCCGTATCTGCGTGTACAGAATAACAGGAACAGTAAAGAGCCAAGAGGCAGAAGCAGATTACTTACGATAAAGTCCTCTAAATCAAGTACATTGGTACCTGCACCTCTGGGTTCGAATCCGCTCCAAATATTGAAGCCAAGCACACAGGGCATAGATAATACAAACAACAAGATGCCGTTCATCAGACAGGATTTCTTTCTGCTGATATTCCACTTATCCATACAGCAGGCAATGATATTTTCAAATACCGCAATAATGGTAGAGAAGGATGCAAATGTCATAAACAGGAAGAACAAACTTCCCCAGAATCTTCCGCCCGCCATGCCGGAAAATACATTAGGCAGGGTAACGAAAATCAGTTCCGGACCGGCACCGGGATCAATTCCGAAGGCAAAACATGCCGGGAAAATAATCAAACCGGAAACAATCGCCACGAAAGTATCCAAAACACCGATTCTTAAGGATTCACCAAGCAAGGTGTGATCCTTACTGATATAGCTACCGAAAATTTCCATGGAACCGATACCAAGACTCAAGGTAAAGAAGGACTGGTTTAACGCCGCAATAAGTACATTACCAAGCCCGGCTTCCTGCACCTTGCTCCAATCGGGAACCAGATAGAACTTAAGGCCTTCCATGCCGCCTTCCAGGGAAATACTATGTACAGCCAGAACTACAATCAATAACAAAAGACCAATCATCATGGGTTTGCTGATTTTTTCCACACCGGACTGAAGTCCCAGGGAACAAACCAAAAATCCGCCCACTACAATCACTGCCATCCAAAAGGTCATTCCCCAAGGGTCTGCAAGCATACCGCCAAAGGCATCGTTTACCTGCGTTGTGGAAACTCCCACAAACTCCCCTTTCACAAAACGGTAAAAATAACTGAGCATCCAACCGGATACGGTGGTATAAAACATCATCAGCACATAATTACCAATCAGGGATAAATTACCGTGCCAGTGCCACTTCTGCCCCGGCTTCTGTAATTCCTGGTAACAGCAGATGATACTCTTTCTGCTGGCTCTACCTACTGCAAACTCCATGGTAAGCACCGGCATACCTACGATCACCAAAAACAATAAATAAAATAATACGAAAAATCCACCGCCGTTCTGGCCTGTTACATAAGGGAATTTCCATACATTACCGATACCGATTGCACAACCGGCTGAAATCAGGATAAAGCCCAATCTGGACTTAAAATTTTCTCTGTTCATCTCATTCTCCTACTAAATATTTCTTTTTATTAACAAAAATCATTATATATGCATGTACTATGTTCTGTAAATATGAAATTGCTCCATCCGCTCCAAATTCGTATCGGAATGCTCCAATTCCCTGGAAAAGCGGTACACCAGCAAAATGATATCCTCCTTGTCCAACTCGCCCTCATTTTTGATAAATCTGGCTGTGAACATTTCATACAGATAAAAAACACTGTCTACTGCCATCCGCATCTTGGCATAGACCTCTCCGTCATACACCGCACCGCAAAAATAGGTATCCATAAAATAGACCATCAACTGCTCTAACATAATTTCCAAATCAGGCAAATTCTCCTTTGCCCATTTTCCGAAATTACGTCTGCGTTTCTCATAAACATAGCTTCCCATGTCATAAAGCAAAAATTCCGTTTCCGACAAATGGGCTTCCCAATCCGGGAATAAAAGCTCCAGTTCATGCAGTTTTCCGAACAAGTGCTTTGACCAATGATAAAAGGCATCCTTATCCGCAAACTTTTCCGTCAGTTTCTTTTTGACAAATGCGGCCGCACTTTCCTTTTGATATTTCCGGAATACTTCTTCACAGGAAAACAAATCTCCCCGGTTGATACGCACCTGCATATCATGGGCAATTCCAAGCACCAGTCCCGCCCTTATGGAAAGGGGCTTCTTTCTGTCCTGCAAAATATCCCGCATCACCGCTCTGGCATCCACCAAAAAAGAATACAAAAACGGGTCAAAATCTTCAAACTCCTCTTCGCCTTCTTTTTCCACGCTGACAAGTTGTACCGGTTCTTTTTGTTCCATCAGAATCCGCGCCACCTCAGGGCAGGAAACGGACAAAGTAATCTCTCTTACATTTTCAAACTCTTCGATGTGTCTGGGGTAATTTCTGCAGGTCTTACAAAGAGCTTCTTCTCCCAAGGCAAGCTGCAGGTCGCAGAGATTTTCTTCATTCAAAAAAGCGCATCTCTTGTCCTTGGTCTGACGGAAAGTGCTCTCCTTTACATCAATACTGTCACGGAGTCTTTTCCCAAAGGAGCCCTTCTGCATTTGATAGTTCCTAAGTGATTTATCATCGATCACAATCTGCCAGCCGGCGCAACAGGTATCCTCGCACCCATCGGCCAGGCAATGAAATTTGTCATAATAATCCGGTTTTGTGTATAACATTCTTTCGTCCTCTCATCAAAAATCCCCGGTATCATTTCACGATTCCGGGGACCCTGTTTGCTCTTCTTTTCAGCAGTTTTACAAATTATTTATTCTGAAATTTCTGCTTTCCAGAGACCATGTAAATTACAATACTCGTAAGCCGCAACCACATCATCGCCTTCCGCAAGCACAAATTCCCCGTAAGGCGTTTGGCCGGGCTTTAAATGCACGGACTGTGTTCCCTTCACGGTTTCCAGTACAATCCATTCGATATAATGGTTCTCTACCATGGGGTGCTCTACCTCACCAACAAATACCTGCACTGTATTTCCTTCTTTTTTCATTACAGGCACGTGCTTTTCTGCCGCACCGTCACTTGTACCGGGAATCAGCTCCTGCATCAGTTCACCGCAGCACATAACAGGAATTCCGTTATCCGTCATGTAATGAATGACATTGCCACAATGCTCACACTTAAAAAACTGCATAAAAATACCTCCTTTATTCCTCTGTATTATGATTCTGATATTGTATTATATGCATTTATCCGTGGGAAATACCCCTGCTTACTCCTGTGCGATAAATAACACGCCCAAGGTTCCGGGTCCGCAATGGCTGGAGATAACACCGCCTGCCACGGTTTCTGAAATTTCATCAAAATGTCCCAGGCTCTCCAAATAAGCACGTACCTCAGATACCACTTTTTCTTCGCATCCGGAATGTGTGATAAATACCCTGTCTTTCCGGGCAGATTTCAGGCTCTCTTCCATTTCCTTCACGTAATCCATGATAGCCTTGCCCATGCTGCCTCTGTATTTCTTCCCGGGACGCATCTTGCCGTCTGCCACTTCGATTCTGGGGTGAAGCTTCAATGCACCGCCTGCCAGCGCCGCAAGACCGCTGCATCTTCCGCCTCTGTGAAGATATACCAGGGTATCTACTACAAAGCTGGCTCTGACCAGGGGCTTTAATTCTTCCATACGGGCCGCAATTGCTGTTGCATCTTCGCCGCTTTCCGCCATAATAGCCGCTTCCAAAACAAGCAGTCCGATACCGGTAGAAAGATTGGCAGAGTTCACGACCTTAATTTTATCCTGTGCTTCCAATTCCTCCACTGCCATACGGAAAATATTACCGGTAGTTGACATGTCATCGGAAATACTGAAACAGACAATTTCCATTCCTTCATCCAGATATTTCTGAAACGCTTCCACAGGTGTATTCATATCTATTGCGGAGGTCTTCGGTGTTTGTTTATTTTCATCGGACCAGGCAAAAATTTCCGCAGGAGAAATATTCACACCATCCAAGTATTCTTTTTCGCCGAGTAAAATGTGAAGCGGAAGAATTTCCACATCATATTTTTCAATTAATTCCTTTGATAAATCACAAGTACTGTCTGCAATTATTTTTGTCATAGGTAATCCTCCCTTTCTTAAGACACCATTATACTTAAAAAAGAAAAGTTTTACAATCAAAATATTTTTTTATCTGTTCAGGTACCAGATTCCGATATTCAAATATGCCGCAAAGGTCAGCCAAATCAGATAAGGTACTAAAAGATAGGCGGCCGGTTTTGCTATTTCCGCAAAAAGGCGGATGGTCCAAACCACCAGCACCCACAAAAGCAGGAGCCAGAAAAAAGAAAACAGATACCATTCAAAACTAAAAAAGAATACCGGCCAAAGGAAATTGACTACCAGCTGGTACCCGTATACGGATAATGCCTTTTCCTTGGTTTTCGTATCACTATCTGACATATATATCAGATAGGACGCAATTCCCATCAGTGTATATAAAATCGTCCACACAACCGGAAACAACCACCCCGGCGGCGATAAAGGCGGCTTATTTACCTGCGCAAAGGTATCCATTCCGCCTCCTGTCAACAGGGCCGAGAGCCCGCCTACCGCAAGGGGAATGGCAATGCTGACCGCCAGTGCCTTTCTGTTTATTTTCATATCATTCATCTCCGGGACTTTTTATCATTCTATTCTACCATACGTATAAATATGAATTTCCGGCGTTCTATTCATCTAATTTCCCTTCAGAATTCCGACAAGCGGATCATGCTTTACCTGATAACGGGTTATGCAGTTTCCTGCAGTTCCGCTGTTCCTGCAACTTCTGCCTTCCCCCGAACTTCTTCCCGTTCCTGCACACCGCTCCAGGGCGTATTCCGTAAAGCAGACTTCATCAAAGGCCCGCAGATACAATTTTCTTTGTGCCAAATCATACATCACAAGGTACTGCGTAAAACCGTCCTTTTGATTTATGGGCCGCCCCTTTTCGTCAAAGCCTGTATAATGATAAATTCCTTTGCTTCG
>JAFZDQ010000109.1 GCA_017561085.1 Lachnospiraceae bacterium | reverse complement strand
GCCGTAAGCCGGATGCCCAACGGAACTTCATGAATATACCGGAACTGCCCAATCAGGTCATAAAGCTTCCTTACCTCTAAAGAAGGTTCCAAAAATCGCTTTTTACCGGACACCTTACAAGTTATGGGAGATAACATACGCCCGGTTCCGAGGCGCAAATTAACCGACTTTTCTCCTACGTTCTCGCCGCTCCAAAAGAAAATTCCTTCCTTCATAATCTCTCCCGCATCGGGATAACACTTGAATAAATGTTCCCTGATATTTTCATGCCGGGAGGTCAGATATTCGGTTACGCGCTGTAAATAAGCCAGATATTCCTGCTTCGTTTTGACTTCCAGTTTTTTTTGCAGTTTCCTTTGATAGCCGCGGTTTGCGAGACTGAAAAAAACAGAAAAACAAGCAGAAGTACCGGTCATCACCAGGGACCCAATATAAAAGTTTCCTGTATTTTGTCCGGATACGGTCCGTCCTACCAATAGCATCATCAGGGTCGGAAGTATCATGGAAAACAAGGGCCCTATGGTCAAAAACAACGGAAGCTCCTCTCTCTTTGGTACCGCCTTTATTTCTTCCAGTTCCACTTCTTCCTTTAACAAAGATTCCTTTACTGCCATGCGCCTCTGCAAGGGATATTCTAAAAGACCCCTTCCGCATCCGCCATAGTCTGCGGCATTCGGAACTGCTTTTCTTTGTGCAATCCTAAGGGTTCCGAAATGGGTGTAACAGATTAGGACACCCTGCAGTACCAATATTCCTAACCCGTAGATATCCAGCACATCTCCCTTTTGTAAATATGCTTTGCCGTGCACCGCTTTTTTGTTGATGTAGACTCCCTCTTCCCCACCACTTTCCGCTTTAGAATCCGTTTCAAAAACCATCCTGTTTTCTTCTTGATACAAAAGATGGTTTTTCCCGTTCATAAACGAAAAGCAGTCATAAAAAATATCATTCCGATAATCCGTACCAATCGTCAACATCCGCTTTTCGGCCACCGGAATCCTGCCGCAGCCAAGGGAGATTCTTTCTTCCAAGCAACAAAAAAGGTAAACTGCATTTCCTTCCGTATCCCGCAGCACCTGATAACTTCCGGTTTCTGCCAAACGTCCTTCTACCGTCAGTCTGCCTTCCGAAAGACCTACCCGGAACGCGACCTCATTTTCCGGATTCTCTCCTGTTATTTGACACGTAATCTGTAGCGGCTCACTGTCATAAAAACTTCTGGTCACTGAACGCCACTCTTTCTTTGCAAGCAAATAAAAGCACACCGTTAACCCGCCGTCATTTAATTTCCGGGCACACAAAAAACACCACACCTTCCTTTTAAATTTTCATTAAGGGTAAAATTTACTGACCTGATAAGGTCTGAAAAATTAGAATAAAATGATTTGAAATATTTGAAGTGAACCTATCGTAACAGATAAAAGAAGCGCTGTCAAGCATAAAGATTTTTTTAATCCCATACCTTACAGCGCGCTTCCTCTCTCTTTTCTTAGTACTTATCCCAGTGCTACATCCAGCACCATCATGATCAAAAATCCAAGCATAACACCGATTGTTCCCAAATTGGAATGGCCTCCCTGGTTGGCTTCCGGAATCAATTCTTCTACTACCACATAAATCATGGCACCGGCCGCAAATGCCAAAAACCACGGTAAATAAGGCGCAATCTGCGTTGCAATTAATGTAATGCCCACACCGAAAATCAGTTCCACAATTCCGGACAAACTTCCGAAGAAGAATGCTTTAAACCGGCTCATTCCTTCCTGCCTTAAGGGCAAAGCAATGGCTGCTCCTTCGGGGAAATTCTGGATACCCATACCCACTGCCAAAGCAAGGGCTGTGGCAAATAATCCCTCCTGTCCCGGATGCTGGGATGCTACCGCAAATGCAAGGCCTACTGCCATTCCTTCCGGAATATTGTGCAGGGTCACTGCCAAAATAAGAAGCGTCGTTCTGCGGAAGGACGAAGTCATACCTTCCGGTTTGTCTTCACCAATGTGTAAATGCGGCATTAAATAGTCTAATAACATAAGAAACAGACCGCCTAAAACAAAACCTCCGGCTGCCGGAATAAATCCTATTTTCCCTGCACTTTCCGCTTCTTCAATTGCCGGTATCAGTAAGGACCATACAGAGGCTGCCATCATAACACCTGCAGCAAAACCAAGAAAGGCTCTTTGTACATTTTTGCCCATATCTTTCTTAAAAATGAATACAACGCCGGCACCAAGTGCTGTCATCAAAAATGTAAATCCCGTACCTGCTGCCGCCCACAAAATTGCCTGATTCATATTCCCTCTTTCCGATATCCCAACGCGGATATCTGCCTATATACTAATATTATTCCCAATGCTACTACTCTGAGCCTGTTTTAATTAATATAACATAAAACAAAAAAATCCCGCAAGCCTAAAGCCTGCGGAATCTGTAAATTTCTTAATATGCTGTAAATCCGTTTAAAATGCCAGCGTAAACATCTGCCGTCGCATCTGTATAAGTAATTGCAATTGCTACTGCTCTGTTATCTTTGATTTTAATATAGTAGTCCTGACACAAAGAAATGCCTTCATAATCAGCCACACATGCTAACTTGTTAAAAGGGATGCCTCCCAGTGTAACAACTTCATCATTGCTTTCAACTTCATACTGTATTGCTGTTACGGAAGTCATCTGATTTGCAAGAATTTCGATATACTGTTCTTCTGTTAAAGTCATGGGAAGCTTTTCAGCCATTAAAATCACATTGGTACCCATTGCATCAGAACACATCATTTCATATACAGTAGCAAGTTCAGCATATGCCAACTGCTGCTCTGAAAAGTCCTGTGCTAAAATTTCCTGTCCGACTCCCATTATTTCAGCCAGCTCTTCTTCCGTTGACATTACCATACCTTCAGGTGCTGTAAAACGAAGACCAAGCCACTTGCTTTCCCATCCGTTTTCGATAAGAGTTCCCTTGGCATAATCAAGTGCTTCTTCTGCATCTTCAACAACTTCTTCAACTATTTCTTCTACATCGTCAGCAACTTCTTCCACAGTTTCTTCTACTTCTGTTTCAACAGTTCCTTCTGCGTCGTCCACAGTTTCTTCTACTGCTGCTTCAACATCATCCGCAACAGTTTCTTTACCGCCGCATGCGCTTAACATCATTGCAGATGCTAATACTAATACTGCTAATTTCTTTTTCATTATTTTCCTCCTCGATTCGGTGTTTTTCACCATATATTTACACAACGGATATAAATATATCATTCCGGGAGCAAATTAGCAAGTTTTTTATCTCTGTACACGTCCGGAAGCGTCGCCGCCTGCCAGGGTTTCTACTTCTTTTCTGGAAACTAAGTTAAAGTCACCGGGGATGGTGTGCTTTAATGCAGATGCAGCTACACCAAACTCAAGGGCTGCTTTAAAATCTTTTCCGTCAAGCAGTCCGCAAATCACACCGCCTGCGAAGGAATCTCCGCCTCCTACACGGTCTACGATGGGATGAATGCTGTATTCCTTGGAATGATAAAACTCCTTGGTATCTCTGTTGTAAATACAAGCGGACCAACCGTTATCGGAAGCGGAACGGCTTACACGAAGGGAAGATACACAGTATTCAAAGTTGAATTTCTCTACCATCTGTTCAAAAATAGATTTGTATCCCGCAAGCTCTAATTCTCCGCTGGTAACATCAGTTTCTCCGGGCTTAAAGCCGAGAACCAGTTCAGCATCTTCTTCGTTACCGATACATACATCCACATATTTCATCAGGTTCGTCATAACCTTCTGCGCCTTCTCGGAAGACCATAATTTCTTACGGAAGTTTAAATCTACGGAAACCTTCACGCCATGCTTTTTGGCAGCGATCAGTGCTTTTTCGGTAAGGAGCGCAGCACTGTCGGAAACTGCAGGAGTAATTCCTGTAAAATGGAACCAGTCTGCTCCTTCAAAAATAGCGTCAAAATCAAAATCTGCTTCTGTTGCTGTGGAGATGGAAGAATGTGCTCTGTCGTAAACCACCTTAGAAGGTCTCATGGAAGAACCTGTCTCTAAGAAATAAATACCAAGTCTTTCGCCACATTTAGCAATATGCTTTGTGTCTACATTGTACTTGCGCAGAGCCGCTACCGCGCATTCACCGATTTCATTGTTCGGTACTGCGGTTACAAATTCTGCATTATGTCCGTAATTGGCAAGGGATACCGCCACGTTGGCTTCGCCGCCGCCATAGTTAATATCAAATTCGTCTGCCTGAATAAATTTTTCATTATTGGGTGTTGATAATCTGAGCATAATTTCGCCCATGGTAATTACTTTTGCCATATTTACATACCTCTCTTTATTTTTAAATTTGTTTGCACAGGCTCAAATCCCGTACGCAATTCTTCACACTTTATTTCTGAACTAAATGTACTGCAAAACCGCCGATTTCTTCCTGAAGGTAAATGGCCTTTAACGCGCCCTTTTCATCTCTCTTTGCGGATTCTTCGTTGAATTCCACGCCAAGTACGGTGGTCATATAATTCACTGCCCTGTCAATGTAATTGGTTCTGATGGCAATGTGGCCGTTTTTGCCAAGGTAAGGAATTTTCATAACTTCCAGGGCACTTCCCGCAAATACGGAGCTAATGCCAACCTTCGCAGGCATACCAAACAAAAATGCAAAACGGTTTGCCGCTTTCACTGCTTCTTCTTCGCTTTCGGCATTCACACCGACATGAGCCAGTTCAAAACCAAGCATGGTCTGTACAGCTTCTCTGGTCAGCTTTTCAATCTCATCCCAAGCGCCGGCATTAATGAGGTCACCGGGAACCATCCAGGAACCGCCGCAGGCAATAATCTTGGGGAAGTCCAGATAAGAATTCAAATTCTTGGCACTGATACCGCCGGTAGGCATGAATTTCATATTTACATAAGGTGCTGCCATGGCTTTAATCTTCGCAAGACCACCTGACTGCTCTGCAGGGAAAAATTTCACCACGTCAAGACCAAGTTCAATAGCCGCTTCAATATCGCTGGGACTTGATGTACCGGGTGTAATCGGAACACCTTTTTCGATACAATATTTCACTGTGTTGGGATTCAGGCCCGGACTTACGATAAACTTAGCTCCGGCGTCCACTGCCGCATCCACCTGCGCTGCATTTAATACGGTACCTGCTCCCACGCACATATTCGGGAAGTTGTCCACCATAATCTTAATTGCTTCTGCTGCCGCATCGGTACGGAAGGTCACTTCCGCACAGGGAAGTCCGCCTGCACAAAGCGCTTTCGCAAGAGGAAGCGCATCTTCTGCCCTGTCAATTTTCACTACCGGTACAATACCGATTTTACTGATTTGTTCTAATACTGCGTTCATGGCACTCTCCTTTTTTCTTTCTGTTTATGAGTTTATCCAAAAAATTTCACTTTCTACTTAATTTGTATTATAATATATGAAATTATCTATGTCCTTTCAAATATGGATAAAAACATTGCAAATCTTGAACCTTTTTCTTATAATAAATTTAGAATCTGCGTATCCATATGTTTTTATTTGCATGCGCCAGCCTAAAGTCACCGAAAGGATGTCCCTTTATGGAAGAAATTTATTCAAACAAACGGGCCATTGAGCAGTGCATTTCTACACAGACCTTCTCCATTGCCCACCTTTATTCCGAAGAAAAAGTCATGGATATGCACATCCATGACTGCTACGAAATCTATTATTCTATTTCCGGCGGAAAGCAGTTCCTGATCGACAACCGATTTTATTCCATTGAGCCGGGCGATATTTTCATCATCAATCAATACGAAAGCCATAAGCTTACCCAGATTGACAAGATGATTCATGAACGGCTTATTGTGTCCATTTATCCGGAATACATCAAAAAGTTATCCTCAGATACGACCGATTTGGACGCCTGTTTTTCCAAGCGGTATGATGGTTTCAGTCACAAAATCTCTCTGGGCCGTGAACAGCAAAAGCGCTTTTTGTATCTGATAAATAAAATCACGGGAGCAAACGGTTTCGGGCATGATATCATTGAAAAAGCAGCATTTATGGAGCTTATGGTGCTGGTTAGTAACACACTGCAGGCCAGCAAATATCTTGAGGACGATTCCCATGTATACAATCATCAGGTGGATGAAATTCTTGCTTATATTAACCGCAATATTGCTACTCCCATCACGATTGATGCGCTCGCCGGGGAATTTTTCCTAAGCGAATCCTATATCTGCCGGATTTTCAAATCAGCCACCGGAACCACCATCAATAAATATATCAGTGCCAGACGCATCAGTATCGCCAAAGCCCTGTTAAGTGAGGGACTGAGTGTTTCCGAAGCCTATGAAAAAAGCGGTTTTACAGACTACAGCAACTTTTATAAGGCCTTCACGAAGGCCGTCGGCATTTCACCAAAAAAATATGCCCAGTGCAGTGTTTCTTAACTGCACCGGGCTTTTCTTTTTACTTCTTGATATCCACTTCTACCTATTCACCTGTCCGGAACCGACGTATCTTTCCTTCTTAGAATAACGCGTCCATCAGATTACCTGTGGAATAGTTATTACTGAAGTTGCCTGTAAAGGTGTATGTATTTGATTTGTTGCTTTCTCTACTTGCAGCATAATCAATCAGGGACGCCTGCGCGGATACTCTGTATGCATAAGAATTGTTTCCGTTAAATAAGGACTTCGCGGTGTTCATATCTGCTGCCTTGAAGGTCTTTTCATCAATACTTAAGTCACCGTCTTCGCCAATGGTAATACCAACCTTGGCAAGTAAATCTTTATTCGCCTCTGTCATATTTACAAGAGATAATGTCTTGTTTACAATGCTCTGGGTCTCGGATTTCTCTACAGCGTCAATCACCTTATTGTACTTATCCGCAAAGGAAGATACTGCCTTGTAAATCTTGTCCACGTCATATTCCTTGGTGGTATTTTCAAAGCCAAACTCATCCTTCCTGGTCACACTAACCTTACGGAATACGGAATCACTGCCTGTAGCAAGAAGATCATCTGCAACTTCCTTCATACCTTCTGCTGCCTTTTCAATATTCGCAAGTGTCTTGGTATCGTCAGAAGCAGTTGAGATAGACTTTTTGTTGGAAGAAGTCTTGGACGCAGATTTAGCCGAGTTGCCTGTTTCTGCATAGTAAGCCTTCATCAGTTTGCCGTAGCTGCCGTTTTTAATAGACGCATAATCAGACAGGAAATTCAAATTCCCCATACCACCACCGCTACCGGTAGACATGCTCTGGAATAAATAAGAATAATCTTGCTTCATACCTACATTAATGCTGATTCCCATAATCATCACTCCTTTGATTTTGGTACGGATTCCTTCTTGGACCATACCATACACGAAAAAGGAACGTCCATGTTCCCATGTTTATCCTATAGTTAATTATATCATAGCACTTTGGTACTAAAAATACAAGCGCCTTATATAAAAATATCTCTTCGCATACTTACTGTTTTATCGGATCCTTTTTTCTTTCTTGACTGATTCTCAATAAAACCATTTTTTACATAAAATTCAGTAGTATAAGGATTATATTCAATATCTGCATCTACCGTAACGAATCTGCAACCCACTCCATTTTCCAGCATTTCATAGGCATATGTATTTACAATATCCAACACAAATGAACCATATCCCTTTCTTCTTGCATTTTCACTTAGTGACTTATTAATCGCCAATTTCCCTAATTTAAGAGCGGGAAATGCCATAAAATTCACACTTTCTAAATCAGAATCGACTTTTTCATCTATGGTTAACCTAACTGTATCCGCCGCCAAAGAATAATAACCGATTAATTCATTCGTTTCGTTGTGTAAAATTAAAAACGTGCGCGTTACTCCTATTTTCTCCAGTTCCAAAGCCTTCTGCTTTAAAAATGTTTCATACTCTGTTGCTTCCCCACAATGAAAAGCATACTGTGAAACATCTCCAACAGCATCCGAACTTATTGGTAATATTTTCACAGTATTACAAATTCTCGCAAACTCTTCAGAAATTAAATAACTCATTTCTGAACGATGCGCTTTCTCATTTCCAGCATCTTTTTATTCTTTTCTATGGATTCCGGTGAAGGTGCTATTGCGCCTTGCTTTAGTATACTAACTGCATCTTTTCCGGAAAGTGTTGGTGTTGCCTGAATCGGTTTTACATAAGCACTCATTTCATCATCCTCCTTTGTCATCGTTTTGTTTCTATGCGTATTATACCACCTTCCTTTTTCTATTCATAGATAGTATGCACAAAAACAATCAAATCTTATTTCATTGTAAGGAATAGTCTGCTGTATATTATAGCAAATCTATCCTGTTTTTCATGTGTATGTCCTCAACTGTATCATTTCTCAATCAATCTACACCTTTTCGCTTCATTTTCACTCATTGGTGACAGTTAAATCATGTATTTATACATCCGGGGACCAAAATCAAAAATCACCCTTTTTCTGTTTTATATTCCTCTTATCAACAAAAATAAACCAAAGTACAAACGAGGAATTTAAAATGAAAACCAAAACAAAACGGGAATACACCGAATATGAAATGAAACTAAAAAAGTATTACAGACTTTGCTTCCTTTCTGAATTCAGTAAAATACTAATCTTCTTTTTAGTCTTCTTATTCCTGAGGCTGGTTCCGGAATATTTCATCTCACTGCTGTTTCTGTTACCGCTGCGAAACCACGGCGGCGGGCTTCACTTTAATCACTATATTACTTGCCTGATTGTCAGTTTTTCCTTTTTATGCGGAAGCATTTTCCTGGCACTATATGTCACACCAACGAAAATATTTATGTGTATCACATGTTTAGTATATATTATGCTGGGTTATCATCTGGTCCCGGTCACCTCGTCTAACCGACCGCCGGCTACTGCGGACCAAGTCCGAAAAAGCAAACGGAATACGGCGATCATTCTAACCCTATTTTCAGCGATAATATGCATCTGTCCTTATCATACATTTTGGTACATCGGGTATTGGACAATTATACTGCATATTTCTCAATTAATTCTATCTCATATCTTAAAGGAGGTGACGAACTATGTTCGAATGGGGTATCGGTTTTGATATTATCAGCATGATTTTCTTCGGTGAACCAAAGCATCCGCTCTTGGACGAAGAATAAGAAAGGCTACCGGTTTGTGAATATTTCTCAACCGGTAGTTTTTCATTTCTTAATATTAATTCTAAATTCTACCCAATTCGTTTCCTTAAACATAAAATTTTGTACAACCATGTCTGCACTATATTTTTTTACCAATTCTAAACATCTGGCTAGCCCTAATCCCCTGTTTTTTCCTTTGCTGCTATAACCTTCCTCAAACAATTTATCAATTTGGGCATAAGAAAATTTCTGTGCTGGATTTGAAACCGCCAATGTAATTGATTTATTACTTTCCAAAAACTCTACCCTTATCCTTTTCTCCTCTTTCTCTTCTTCCAAAACATTTTCACATGCATTATCAATTAATATACCTAATACTTCAATTATTTCATGTAAAGAAAAGCTACACTCTACTTGATTAGCAAAAATATTATAATCAACGATAATATTCTTCTCTTCACATGATAAAAATTGATAATAAAAATATCCTGCTAATATACGATGCTCACAACCGGTTAATACAGATTCATATTTCTGATTCATATGTAGCGTATCTATATACTCCCGTTGCATCTCTAACATATCATTGTTTGAGTCAGTAGCCATTTGCATACTATATATAGTTGCTATCTGATTTTTATAATCATGCTGCTTTCTTCTCACTTCACACAAAAGATTTTCATACATATTGCCATAAATATTTTGCAATTCTAATTCATGGTTCTTTAGCTCAATTTCTTTCTGTGCTTGCACCAGTTTATACAAATAGAAAACAATTACTACTAAAAACAATAAAATAAATACTGCATATATCTTAATAATCTGATGATTCAAATAATAGTCAACCAACAACCCTGCATATGCCAACCCATAAATAGTTATACAACACAAAATCATCTTTTTACCGTTATATATTTTCTTGATAGTTAATATCGATATACTTCGGTTTACAATATAAGAAAATACCAAAGTAACAAAACTCGCTAATAAAAGAATTATGTTTTTATCTAACAAATTAATCAGTGTACTAAACGCACAAGCCACTATCGCTTCAATACATCCACCTAATGACACCCCAATAATAAAACTAATCACCGTCTTTGCCATCTTCTGCTTAAACTTAAAATAGCAATACACAAAAACCAGTACATAAAACAACACGGAGCATATCTTCGGTAAGAGCCCAAAGGTTATCGCCGAATACAACAAAACATCCGCTACGATAATCCCAGCCATGTATTTATCAAACTTCAGTTCCTGCATAAAGGCAATCTGCAAACACTGAAGAACCGTCAATATCTCCGCAATCAAAACGACTATCACGATAACCTCATTCATATCCCAACCTCTTTTTCACTTCTTTTTGCATAATTCTGCCGATTTCCACCTGTTCATCAACATATTTTAACTTTATATAACGGTTGGTATAATCAATCTGCTCGATATATCTTTTATTAATGATGCTATATCTGCTACACTGAATAAAAGAGTCCGAATCCAAATCCTTCAGCATCTCTTCACAAGTTTTATAAGGAATTTCCAATTCATCATTGATACAATGAACTCTGATTTTTCTCCTGCTGCTTTCAATAAAAACGATATCCTTAACGTGGGCAGAATAAACGATTCCCTCTTTTCTGAAATAAACGTACTTATCATCATCTTCTTTCACCGGATACTCTAAGGCACTCAAAACAGTATCCCTCACCTGAGCGACACTAAACGGCTTTTCAATATAGCCATAGCAATGCAATTGACTGTAGGAATATAATTTGGGATCTTCCAGTGATGTGATAAAAACAAGCGGTGTAAATTTGTACTTTGTGACTCCCCTAATCGCTTTTGCAAAATCAAGTCCCGACACATCGCCGGGCTTATGAATATCTAATATAATATCAACTAAAAACAAGTGTATGTGATTTTCCAATGCCAGCTGATACGCTGTTTTTACATCGGAAGCACAATACACTTGCAAATCACTATGCAAACTTCGGATAATTTCCGTTAAAGCCTGCATATGCACATAATTGTCTTCAAGTATAAGTATTTTCTGTGGCATCAGTCTTTACCACCATTCAAAAATTTTTTTATCAATAATCTGATTTCTTTATCCAATTCCGTCTGTTTTTCTATAAAAGGAAATGTACCTTTTTTTGCTATGGTTAAATAAGCCGTTAATCTCATCAGTATAAATAATTTATCTTCTTCTGAGCAATTGGAAATTTCTTCCCAGGCATTATCAACACTTTGTGTCTTTCCAAACAAAACATAATCTGCCGAAATACCAACATTCTCGTGTAATAAACGCAAAAATTCTGAAGTAACACCATTTACTCCATGTTCGATTTTTTTGTAGCCTGATGTAGAAATACCTATCTTTTCTGCAAACTGTTCTTGTGTCAAACCGGCATTTTCACGTATATTACGCAATCTATTTGCAGATAGCATTCTTTCTTCTTCAGTTTCCGCTTTCTTCATGGCCTATATCCCCCATCAAAAGATTATATAGTCCATATTAGTGTAAACAGATTTTATACCATTATCCAGCCACCGTAAGTGCTCGCTAAGATACCTTTGTAGTGTTCTTTTATACGTTTTAGCATATGTCATATTGTTTTTGCCTGTTACAAAACAAAAAACCCTAGTAAATACTAGGGTTTTTCTATGCAGGAAAAGAGACTTGAACTCTCATGGTATTGCTACCACACGGACCTGAACCGTGCGCGTCTGCCAATTCCGCCATTCCTGCGAACACATTATATTTTATCTGTTTTCTCTCCATCTGTCAACAGTTTATTTTCAGAAATTTGAACTGTTCCTCAAATTCCGCCTATTTCTTCTTTTTCAAAAATTCCTGGGTCTTTTCTATGAAGGCCTGTGTCTTCTCCTGTTGGCGCAGAATCATCTCCTGCTGTTTGCCTTTCATTTCCTGCTGCCAGTCCTTCATTTCCGACACCGCCATACCTCTGGCAATTTCAAATCCGGTACGCAAAATCCGCATAATCGCCTTTCGGGTTTCATCATTCATATCCCGAAGTGCCACGGACATACTCTGCATACAAGTGGGCCAATCTGCTGCCATCTGAAACAGATCCTTCACCTGAGATGCGGCCAAAACCTGATATAAGGAATCAATCAACGCATGTTTTTCCTCTTCGGAAAGGGAAAAAATCCACTCATTGAACGCTGCATCCCGGAATTTTGAAAAATCATCCCTCTTTCCCGCACGGACAAACCCCATATCCTTTATCTTCCAGTTAAAGGCGTTGTGCTGGAACACGCCAAAGCTTCTGCTTTCTACCACTTCATAATCTACTTCCGACTCCAAAAGAACGCCTACCACGGAAGAGCGGGGAATCAGCTTCACGGTCTTATCCTTAATCTGCTCATAATTCCCTTCCTTGAGAATTTCCGGCAAAAAGCCCGGACCGTCGTTATTATACAAAGCAATCAGCTTATCCCTGGTATACTCTGCACAATTCATGGCAGCATAAGCCGCCAGGTTTCCGCCTTTTGAATGTCCGCCAGCATAAAAACATCCGGCAATATATCCGGCTACCCGGTTCATGTACTCGCAACTCAACCGATGACTGCTGCGTGGACCGGACAAGGCAAAATTCGCATCTTCCTTCCATCCGATAAGGGTAGCGTCCGTACCGCGATATGCCAAATAGCAGTTTTTGTCCCCTAAAATATAGGTAACCGCACAAAACTGCATTTCCCTGTCTTCATCAATCAAATTGACATAATAATTCAGTTTCAAATCCCCAAACCGCTTTGATTCAACCGCCGCAGTAAAAAGTCTGCGGTTATCTTCTTTAAACCAGTAACTCTCCAAAATCTCAGGCCACTCCGGGTCTTCATAGATACTTTGCAGGGTTACCGGCGCATTTCTTTTATCCAGTCCGGGTACATATTTTCCAAAATCCAAATAGGTCAGCTGGCAAAGAACCAGGCTGTCCACCTCATTAAAAGGCGCTTCAAGGAACGATAATTCTCCATATTTACGGACGTAATCTATAATATTCATTCCGTTCTTCTCCTGCCTTTCTGCCTAATATAATATTCCATCATAATAAACGAGCAGCAAATCCACTACCTTACTGTAGCTGATTTTTCCTTCTGATACTCCGTTTAAGGTGAGGGTTGTTTCCGTAAAGGTATCGGATACCTTTTTCACGGTTTCCGTGCTAAGCATTGCATCCTCCTCTACCTTTTTCCAGGTTTCCTCGGTCAAAAATTGCTTATCCTTCTTTACCAGCGGTGAAATCGCCGGCATAGACTTATAATACGCATCATTTTCACCGATAGCCCTGTAAAAATCATTATCGACATAAGTAAGCACACTTAAACAGGCGCTGTAATTAAAAAACAAATCATCCGCTTCCATACAGGCCAGATATCCGATAAAGCCGGCTTCATCCTCCCGCATAACGCCCTTTAAATGAGACAGTTCATGACAAAGCGTTGCCGGATAATTGCCGATACACATCATATTATTATAATTTGCTTCCAATGAAAATGGGAAATAATACCCCATGATATATTGCTGGCTGAAAAAGTCCGACTTCCACAAAGGTTTCGGATCCGGATAAAATCCTTGCAGCCGGGGGATTTCTTCCCCCAAAGAAGCCATCGCCTGCTTGGCCCGGGCAATCATCATATCCTTTTCATAAATCAGATTTCCTTCGTCATCCCGCTCCAACTGCTCAGCCAAATAGTTAGAAAGAAGCACGATTTCATTGCGCAAAATTTCCACTTCTTCCAAACCATACTCACGCGCCTCTTTTTCCGTAAACATCGGATGACTTTCTTTTAAGGGGCTGACATGATAAAGAAGAAAACAGTTTAAGGTCATAATCAGGCAAACCACGGAAAAAATCCAAACAACTACTTTGACAAACGCAGCATAGCACTTTTTCACCTTGCCCGGTATCTTCTTCCGAAGCGCCAAGTAAAAAGGAATACTCATCGCCAACACCGCTACTATCATCGCCGCCGCATACAACATCAGTTCTCCTACTGAAAAAGGAAACCATCCCATCACCCTTCCGTAGGTAGCTACCCATATCGGAAATATATGATGCACGTAAAAATCACAAAATCCTTCACTGAGCCATCCCAAAAGATTTAAGAATAGTGCCAAGAGAATAAGTCCTGCCGGTATCCAAATATTGTTTTTCTTTACTTTGTTTTGCTTTACTTTATTCTGCTTTAATTTACTACCGTTCCGCTTCGGAACACAGCAATTTTTCAGCATATCCGCATCCTTTTCCTACTATACTTGTAACAACGACCTTCGAAAGAGAATCCCACCTTCATGTCCAATCTCATTGCAACGATTTCCCGAATAAATCAATTTTTATGGGGCGGACCTTTACTGGTCTTACTTATGGGTACACACCTTTATTTTACCATGAAATTACACTTCCCGCAGAAAAAAATAAAAAAAGCCATCTTACTTAGTATTACCCCCGAAAAACCGGAAGATTCCGCAGAGAAAAACGCTGCCGCAAATTTATCTGTCTTTGCTACCCTTGCCACTACCTTGGCGGCAACCCTCGGAACCGGCAATATTGTAGGCGTTTCTACTGCCATAGCGCTTGGCGGACCGGGAGCTTTATTCTGGTGCTGGATTACCGGAATACTGGGGATGGCTACCGCTTACAGTGAAAGCTACTTAAGTGTGCTATATAAGAAAAAGGATGCCGCAGGGTTTTATCGCGGTGGCCCTATGTACATATGGGAATATGGCTTAAAGCACAAATCCGTGGGTAAATTCTATGCGTTTCTTACGGTTATCGCTGCCTTCGGAGTCGGCTGTGCCACCCAGGCCAATGCCATTACCCAAACTACCTATACCAGTTTCCGTATTCCCCCCGGCTTATCCGGTTTTGTGGCTGCCATACTTACAGGCTTTGTTATCGTAGGCGGTGTTTCGGCCATAGGAAACCTTTGCATGAAGCTGGTTCCGGTTCTGGCAATTGTTTATATGGGAAGCTGCGTGCTTTTGCTGTTTCTGGGTCGGGATGCCCTGCTTCCTGCCGTGCGCCTGATTTTGTCGGATGCCCTTTGTCCCAAGGCTGCTTTATCAGGTACTGCTGTTTCTTCCCTGCTTTTATCTGCACGATATGGCATTGCCAGGGGCCTTTTTACCAATGAAGCCGGCATCGGAACTTCCTCCATCGTGGCGGCTGCTTCCGAATCCAACAATCCCGTCAAGCAAGCTTTTGTTTCCATGACTGCCGTGTTTTGGGATACGGTTGTGATGTGCTTACTCAGCGGCCTCGTAATTGTGGTAAATCAAATCAAGCATCCGGCTTCCCTCTCAGGCATCGGGGATGCCTCCTTTACGGAAGCTGCCTTTTTACAATTTCCCTTCTTTGGCAGTTCTTTTTTGTCCGTTTGCCTGATTGCTTTTGCCGTAACCACCCTAATCGGATGGTCCTATCTGGGAGAATCCGCCATTTCGTATCTGACCGGACCGAAG
The DNA here is from genome assembly GCA_017561085.1 of Lachnospiraceae bacterium. GTDB lineage: Bacteria > Bacillota > Clostridia > Lachnospirales > Lachnospiraceae > Suilimivivens. Next base: position 17,433 of record JAFZDQ010000109.1, on the reverse strand, counting down.
GGAGTTTCCTATTATAAAATAGCCTATATCGTCATGATTTATATCGGGGCAATCCTCCCCTTATCCTTCGTATGGGAGTGCACGGATTTCATCAATGCCATCATGCTTTTGCCCAATTTACTGGCCCTTTATCTGTTAAGGAACAAAATAAAAACTCTGTAGCGGAATTCATCCGTTACAGAGTCGTGTTTCATGGTCAAGTATCAGATCCATGTTCCGGAGTTATGTTTCATGATCTTGTTCCGGAGCAATGTTTCAAAGCTCGCTATAATTTAAATATCCTGTTGTTTGGCAAGCTGCCACTCCAAAAGCTGCGCCAGTGTCACGCCGTCCACCACGCATTTGATGGCATCATCAAGCCTTTTCCAAAGCTCCATGGTTCCGCATCCGCCTTCCCGTTCGCAAATGCTCTCTTCTTCTGCACAGGCAACCGGCACAAGGGACCCTTCCGTTAAACGGAGTATCATCCCCGCCGTGTAATAGGAAGGTTCCTGCGTAAGCATATAGCCGCCCTGCGGCCCTCTGATACTCTTTACATAGCCTGCTTTATTTAACATGGCAATAATCTGTTCTAAATATTTATCGGAAACGCCTTGCCTTACTGCTATATCCTTTAGGGAAACCGGCGTACCGCCCCCTTGCATGGCAAGATCTATCATCAAACGCAGTGCATATCTTCCTTTGGTAGAAATCTTCATGTGCTTTCCTCTTTTCTTTGAAAGTACCTTTATTATACTACCAATTAACTAGGAATTACAAGTTAAGGAATTAAAAGGAATCCGAAAATCATTAAAACTGCTAAAAAAGCCAGATTATAAACAGTAAACACCGCCATGTATTTTCCTTTGGCAGAATCCGGCTCCGCAGCGTAGGCTTTGTAAGAAATCACGCTGGCAAGAGAAGCAATCAGCGTACCGAGACCTCCGATATTCACACCGAAAAGCAGTGCTTCATACGATGTGGTAAATCCTGCCAACAGCATTGCCGCAGGTACATTACTGATTACCTGGCTGGCAAGTACAGATACAATAAGTTCCCGCTCTGCCAGAAGATTTTCAAGAAGCGCCTTTACCGCCGGAATATTTTCCATATTACCTACAAACACAAAGAATCCCAAAAACGTACCCAAAAGACAATAATCCACCTTTGCAAACAATCCCCTGTTTACCGCCAAAATACCAATCACAACAATCCCCAGCATGATAAGGAACGGCAAAATTCTCACCACCGTAAGCAGACAAACAACGAATAAAACTCCGTAAATTACGGTATGCTTTACATCAATTGCTCCGCTTGTTTCCGGCAAATCAGTGGCCAAAGGAACCGGCTTTTCCAGCCATATGATAACAAACAGTAACAAAAACGACACTGCACTAAGAGGCAACATCAATATCAAAAATCTTCCGATGCTCATTCCCGTCAAATTATAAAGATACAGGTTCTGCGGATTGCCGATAGGGGTAAACATACTTCCCAGGTTCGCCGCAATGGTTTGCAGCACCACCACTTTGATAATCCGGTCTTTTAAGCCTGCCATTTTCAAAAGTTCGATGGCAAAGGGCACAAAGGTAATCAGCGCCACATCATTGGTAATCAGCATGCTTGTAAAAAAGCAGAGCATCACTAAAACCATCGTCAGTCCTCTGCTGCTTTTCACACGCTCGGTAAGCTCCTTGCCGACTCTCATAAAAACACCAATTTCCTGCAGTCCCGCCACAATTATCATGAGACAAAACAAAAGAGCCAGCACCCGATAGTCAGGATATGCCAGATATTCTTTGGACGGGCGCACGAAAAACATGGAAAGCACCGCCGCCAGCAGTGCAATCACAAAAACTATTTCCTTTTTGCAAAATGCTATCATTTTATCCTTCAAAGGTTGCACCCTCCTTGATTTCACATTCTCTTAAAAGTCCGTTTACCGCCGCCTCGTACTCCGCTGCTTTTACGGACTTACGGATTTTCTTAATATATTTCCAAGCAGTTTCGGATTCCGCCATGTCCGCACCGCCGACTGCTGCTCCAATCTTTCCTGCGTCCGCACCGCCGACTGCCTCTCCAATCTTTCCTGCATCCGCGCCGCCGACTGCCGCCGGCACATCCGCCCTATTCGTCACAAACAGATACTGCATGTAATGCCAGAGTTCTTTCATCTTGAAATGGGTATTTCTATCCTCGCCCATATAGCTGCGGTACTCTTTATAAAGACGGTCATGAAAAGCCTTAAATTCCTCCTTGGTCATAGGCTCTCCCCCTTTAATCTCACGATACAATCCGGGATTTACCAAAAAGCCCCTGCCAATCATAATTTTATCTACCTGCGGATACTGCTTTGTAAAGTCTAAATAATCCTCCTTGGTGAAAATATCGCCATTGTAGCAAAGGGGATTTTTACTCTTTGCAAGCGCCAGTTCAAAAGCTTCCTTGTGGGGCGTTCCGCTGTAAAATTCCTTCTGCAACCTGGGGTGGATAATCAGTTCTTTCATGGGATATCGGTTATAAAGCTCCAGAATTTCTTCCCATTCCCCTAAATCCTGCATACCGATTCTGGTTTTGATGGAAATGTCCATTTTACCGCCGCATCCATCAAAAATTGCATCCAAAAACTCCTTAAGTTCCTGCTTTTTACCTAAAAAGCCTGAGCCCCGGCCTTTGGATACCACCGTCCTGTAAGGACAGCCCAAATTTAAATTCACTTCCTCATAACCAAGCTCTTTTATTTTTTTGGCAAGAATCAGGAAGTCCTCTGCATTATTACTAAGCAGCTGAGGCACAATCGGCATCCCTTCGTTATTTTCGGGCAAAATATCCCGCATGGATTTGTGTTTGGTATACCCGCCTCCGCTAGGCACGATAAAGGGCGTAAAATATTTATCCATTCCTTTACCGAAATATTCCTGATACAAATTCCGGTACAAATATCCCGTAATTCCCTCCAAAGGGGCATAATAAATCTGCATGATTTTCTCCTGTGCTTTCGTTACCTTCCTGCTAATTCCCCAGTTTTTCTCTTATATACGCAAACTGCGCATTCAGCATATCGATATCCACGCTACCGTCCGCGCCGAAGGCTGTGGATTCCACCGTGAAGGTATCGTCATAACCGGTTTCTTTTATGTAAGCAAAAAACTGTTCAAAATCAATATGTCCTTTTCCGATGGGCAGGGTCTTTAGATTTCTCCAATCCATATAGCCGCCGGCATAATCATTCACATGGTAATGACGGATATGGCTTTCCTTCCAAAGCCACGCACACTCTTTCCCGTAAAGCATGTCCATCTGCTCATGGAAGGCCGCCATCTTGGTATCAAAAATAAAATGAATATCCGGAAAAATCTCTGCAAGCTCGCACCAGTGTTTCATAGGATTTTCCACATTACAAACCACGTTCTCCACCAGCAAATCAAGGCCTCTCTCTTCTGCCATGGCACGAAGTTTGGGATAAGCCTCTATATTGTTCGCAAAATTAGAATCAGAAGTCATTCCGTCCCACAAATGCATTACCAGCTTCTTAGCCCCAATCTGCTGCGCAATTTCACAGTTGATAGCAAAGCGGCGGAACGCATCCTCAAAGTTCTCGTTGCCACCCATGCTGATGGCTTCTCCTACACTTTTTTGACAATGCATCACCGGAATATTTAACTCCATGGCAAGAAGAGACTTCACCAATTCCTCTTTCTCCTCATACCAGTTGCTGTACATCATAAATTCAAAACCGTCACAAGTAAGCTGCCCTGCCAGTTTTTCCAGCAGTCTGTAATCCCTTCCGTTGGGACGGCCAATCAGCGCTCCCGTAGAGCATAAAATCTGACTCATAGTGTTTCTTCCTTTCGTCAAAATCCATGCCCTATTATACAACCGCTTGGGCTGTTATTCAACGAAAAAATACCTGTGTTAAAAATCACCTGTTAATAAAAGACCGGACATAAAACAAAAGCCGGCATTTTCATGCCGACTCATTCACTTACATTTTTCATTTGCATTACAAGTAATTTTTTCTATATATTCCAATTCGTGTTGTTCCATAATATTAGCAATCTTCGGAACTGTACCTGTAAGCAAGTAGTCACAACTGACATTTAGTATCTTTGCCAGCTTCACCAGCTTTTCGGCTGATATGCCAATTTTACCTTTTTCCACTTCATACAGAAATTTAACGGATATTGATGCTTGGAAGGCAACTTCTTCTCTGCTGTATCCTCTTATATTTCTTAGTAACTTCACACGCATTCCCATAGCTTCTTTAAAGTCATTTGCCATATTTATATTTATCCCTTTTACAACACAAAATAAATTTCATCTAAATATTTCATATAACAAAAAGAGCCGTTCTGTAAATTAATGATTACTAAGTTACTGATTTTTGAAACAAAATCCAAAAATCTCCCATAAATACATTCCTTTTTCATTTAGTTTCAAAAATATACCACATTCAGTATTATTTTGACTCATTACGAATGGATATCCTGAATTCTAACCAGTTATGGTTTTCTCTATTTATGTTACTTACTGAAATTTCACCTTCTTTTTTATGTATGATTTTTTTTACTTTTGGCAAGCCTAAACCTCTTCCGCTGCCCTTCGAGCTATATCCTTCTGTAAAAAATGCTCTGCTTTCTTCGCTTCCAATATATCTGCTTACATTGGCAACACCAAGTAGTGTTATTTCACTTTCTTGAATCAGTTTCAGGGATATCTTTCTTAGTTCTTCCGCGCTATGCTCTACTGCTTCTATGGCATTATCCAGCAAAATCCCTAATACCTCTATCCACTCATAAATTTCAAGTCTTGGAAGTTCTACATACGCTAAATCATACTGAAAACTAATTTTCTTATCTTCCATTTCTTTTATTTTTTCATTCAAGAAACCGGTAATAATTGGGTTGCCACCTTTTACAAGACGCTTATATGCGTCTTCTTGCAATACATAATTACAATAATTCTCCTGCATGGAAATTAATTCCTTGTTTTCTTCATTCTCGCCTGCCAGACCTTGAAATGCAGCCAAGTGATTCTTTAAATCATGTTGCTTATACCTCACTTCAAGTAACTGCTCTTCAAAATTTTGTACATACCTTTTCTGATTTTGTAACTGCCGTTCCCTTTCTTCCTTTTCATCTTTATTTTTTTGAACTTGAAACCACAAAATCATGATAAGTATCAGCCAAATAGCAATTTCTAAGAATCGCCTCCCACTCCAGAAATGAACCATGCGAAGATTATATATATTTATTCCCAGATATATAATCACACAGTTCAAACAAACATAGGTTAATAAATTATGTTTTTCTATATATTTACTTACTTTATGTATTTTCAATTTATCTCCCAATAAATTTACAATAAAACAGCTTAAAGCATTTACCAGACAACCAATCAAAACATCCTTATATGGATCGCTTATTATCAATACAATCGGAATATAGCATAATAATTGCAATATGGCCAAAAATATATAAGCCAAAAAGCATTCTACTAAATTAGTAATGTATCTTTTCTTGAACTTATATATAGAAAAAATATAAATTGCTAAATAAACACTTATCGATAACCCTAATGGTAACTTTAAATGATTAATACCATAAAAAATCAAAAAGTCATATATCAACAATCCAATCAGGGCAACATCTATTTTTAATTTTTTCTGTTGGAATTTATACAAGCATCCAATTACTGCAAAAAATTCTAACGTCCATGAAATTATCTCAATCATCCTGCATCTCGCTTAAAAATTTATTTTTTAATACAATTCCTATTTCCAGCTGTTCATCAACATTTCGTAATTTTACAAATCTGTTTAACGGGTCAATATATTCTATATGTCTGCGGTTAATAATTGTATTACGGTTACACTGAATAAACTTTCCTGTATCTAACTCGCTCAATAAACTATTCATCGAGCGATAGCCCAAAGTAACTGTTTCATGAATACTATACAAAACAATTTTATGGTTACAGTTTTTAAAATATAGGATATCGTCCGCATAATATCCATATAGCACACCATCTTTGCGATAATAAAAGTACTCTCTCTCATTTTCTTTTTTTAACGGCATATCTAATGCTTCTTCTATTATCTTTCCGGTTTTTTCATCATCAAACGGTTTCTCTATATAACTGTAACAATGAATATTGCTATATGCTCTCAGTTTTATATCTTCCAAAGAAGTAATAAAAATAATCGGAGTATATCGGTATTTAGCATGTAACCTTATATTTTCAGCAAACTCCATTCCCGAAACATCCCCCAGTTTATTTGAATTAAGAATAATATCAACAATAAATAAATCAATGCTATTTCCCATAGCAAATTCATATGCATCCCGTAAATCTGATGCCGCAAATATTTCTGTCTCCCAAGAAACTAAAGAAACAATATCTTCTATCCGCTTCAACCATCTCGGATTATCTTCAACTATCAAAATTTTCTTTTTCATGTGTTTCCCTATTACTTATCTACTGCTTTCTCAAATTCTTCCGGAATATCTCCAGTCTTCTATAATTTTAACAATGAAAAATATAATTTACCAGTGCATTTTTTATTTTATTTTCTTCAAACAAAAAAAGAGACCTATACTTATACAGAATCTCCTTTTTTACAACGTTCTTATAAACAAGCCACAATAATGCCAATTACAATAATAAGATAAATAACTGCTGCGATATTCCACTTTTTCTGACTCTCTACAAAGGTTTTTCTCTTCTCTGAGTACTTGATTTTTTCAAATGCAAAGTCATATCCGCTAATTCCATAAACTAAGGCCATAATAGGAAATGCAACCGGTATCCATGCTAAAATCCACCAGCCTATACCGTTTCCCAATCCCCAGAACTGCGGCATTATCAAACCCGCCCAACAAAACTTACCCTTTAACGGATTTGTGTCCCAATCTACACTTTCTTCCACCACTAAATTTTCCTCTTCGTACATTAGCAAATTCCTCCGTAATTATTTATTTGCCAATAATTATATCAGAATTCATTGTACGCACAATCCATTATACTGCCTCTTTCGGCACTATAATTCCTCTTGTAAAAAATTATTCTCTTCTTCATAGCAATGTCTCCGGAATATTATTCAAAAACAAATTCTACTGTCCCGGTAAACGCATATTCTAAGGATTTTAATTCAACTGCAAAATTCCGAGTCCTTAGAGCCATCACTTCCATTACTTGCGGATATGTAAGACTATCACCGGCAATATTACTTACTCCCGCATAATGACTACCAACATAAAATAAAGATTGTTCTACTTCTAATGTATTTTCTATGTATTTCTTCCACCCATCAGAGGCTAAACATAGTTTTTTATAATCATCTTCCAGTAAATACTCTTTTAAATTTATTAATGAGTGGTCTATTTCCTGCATCCATGCATCCCGATATTCAACAGCTGACTTAATACGTTTTTCTGCTCCCGAATCACTCAATACATATTTTGCATCTATTGGATTATTTTCAATATATTCATAAAACTCACCCTCTAATGGAACCGTAGTTAAATCAACAAGTATTTCATTTTCTTTTTCCACAACGTTTAAACTATCAACACCTGAAATATTTAATGTATTTTTTTCCCTACATCCACCTAATACAAATGAAATAATTCCAATTATTATCAAACACTTAATTTTTCTTCTTTTATCCATGGCGCTTAACATAATCTCCTGTTTTCCATAATACTAATCCGTTAAATATGCAGGTATTAATTCTCCAATATATCCATCTATTGTGCTATAGTAAGTGACACGAACTTCATCTATATATTCAATATATAATATTGCGCTTATATAATCATTCAACTCCTATATGCGCACTGCAATGCCTTCTATATTTCCATCTGCATCTCTTTTCGGTGTACATAAATATTTCAGTCCCTCATATTCTATAAACATATACTCTTCACCGTTTGCAAGCGCACTCATTCTTTTCCTCTTTCTTCCCAATGATATGGTGCATTACTATGTCTCTCTTTCCCTCCCGGAATTGTGAAGCAATATCCAGTGTCTGCATAAAACTCACCGTCTAAAGGATAAGATTATCCGTTCCCCTTACTATTTCCAATACTTTCTTCTACTCACTTTCCTGTTTCCTCTGATGGTAATAATATGATAACCCCTGGCATAATCATGCTCGCTCTATTTCTTTCCACATTACTTCACTTCAATCAAAATGGCACTTTCACTACAATATAATTACTATTCCCACGTGACATCGGAATAATTAAGTTAACTAAGTCATCTTCTAGAAAATAGCAACTGTATGTATCCAGTAGACCCTCTTGATAATTGGTCAAAAATTCTTCTAACAGTTCAATAATATATTCCTCTTCATATCCGGCTGAATCAATATATTCAATTTGTCCGTTTTTGATTTTCTCAACCAATGTATCATCTAATACAATAATTTCAGATAGGTCTATTCTTTCCCCTGTCTGAATATCAATTGTGATACCGGAACATAAATTGTGACCATGATTCACAGAATATAATTGTCCTTCATATTGGATGCTGAATAGATAATCATTTGCCTTGGATATCACATAATCCATATGATACTCTACAAGGCCACGCATATCCCTTCCTACCAAAAAGCTATCATCATCCATTAAACTCTGCTCAAATAGTGCTTTGTTAATAGTTGTTTCAATCTCACTATCATATTGCACATAAGCATTGGAAAAATATATTTGCGGGCATGTAATATCTATATTGATCTCATTCCATAGATATTGATTAGTTTCTCCTTCATTCCGCTCTGATATAGTGGACGGATAGATAGCGTAATCTTGCAATTCCACTTTTTTACCATCTGTTTCTACGGAATTTATCATTATTTTATTTTTTTCGACATCTCCGGTTTGCACATCACTAATATCTTGCGCATAGTACTTCAACAATGATTCATCATTCATTCCGTCTTTCCATATATCTGGAACATTTCTTTTTTTGATTAATGTACTTACCAAACATCCTATTCCGATTACCAAAAGCAAGAATATTACTATCCATTTCTTATTTAATTTCACTTATATCATAACCTCCAAACAACTCCATGCACCCCTTTGCTCCTACTCTCCTGCATCAGGTTACTCTTCCGGCATTATTTCTTCTTCAGATATCAATACTAACTTGTCTCCATTCCACGTTAATGTTTGTAAATTGAATCCTCCTGTTAGTCTCTGCCAATTCCACAAGCAGTCCTCCTTTACCTCCAATTCCCCAATCCAATCCTCATAGATTACCTTTTCAAAGCCTTCGCTCTCTTTTTTCCAAATATATAAATCATGAACATCGTATGAAGTTCCCTGCAATGTGGCTACCATCATATCTGTATAACCATCCTTATTTGCATCAAGAAATAAAGGATATTTCTTCTGTCCTTTTGATTCCCAGTTTATCCTTTGTTTTTCCTCCTGACCACTATAGATAATCCATGTATATTGGTGACTATCTATCAATAATGTTGCAGTATAATCCGCTTCATTCAGATTATCAAAGTATATTTCATATTCTGCTCTGTTTTCTTGATTATTTTTATTACTAATGATTCTATTTTTCTTTCCGCCAATACACTCTACTACTTGTTTTCTGTACTCCATTGCAGCGTCATCTGACCACATATGTGAAAACATATTGATAGATAAATTATTTTTTCCATCTACCAATAACCAATAGTAATTATCTCCCCTCTTCAGTAAATAATAGTCTTTAGAACCATTATCTGCTACAGCCTCAAACACATCTGTTATTCCATATTCATTTTGCGGACTTTCAAAGTACCACATTACATAATAATCAATCACTTCACTAAATAATGCTTTTGCTTCCTCATAACCACATCCTTGTAAACTAAAATCCTGTTTCACTTTTATAGTAGATGGCTCGGCGTAAAAACTATCTCCGTTAGGAACACATTCAAAAATAGTCCATTCTTCACTATTTCTTTTACTGTATACAAAATCACTACCAATACACGCTTCTATGATATCTTCCATAGACATTTTTTCACTTTTATATATCTTAATAAGCGCATCATAATAAGGATGAGAGATTGAAGTAATGATCCACTCATCATTTCTTCTTTCCAAAACTATTTCGCCTGTATTTATTTCCGGCAAGCTATAGTTATAGAATGCAACTTCTAAAACCACCCTATCTTCATTCTTTTCTTTGAAGGATATCTTAGAAGCAAAATATGGTTCATAGGATTCTCCTGCATAAGTACCTTCCCGTGAAACATAAAACTGTCCATTCTCATCCTTGGATATACCGGTTCGGGTATTGTACATCATAAGTAGATAATCAAAGGTCTTTTCATTAAACCACTTGGCTAAATAAGCTTTTAAGCTGTCTTCATCTGAATATTCACCTAATGAATAATACTGAATAACATCCTGTGATTTCTCTTCTATCAAATTTTCTTCCTTATATGTCATTACCTCATCAACCATCTCAAAAGTTTGATATACAATACATGCTGCTTCTTCTTCAGTAATTGACCCTATCTCATTATTTGTCACCGGATACAGGCTTCCATACTCCGGTAACACCTCCTCTCCGACCCATCCTCTTTCTAAAAGTCTCTTGTCATTAAGTTTTTTAATATTTTCATTTTCGATTTCTGATAAGGGCTCTTTTGAAAAAATAAAACTGTATGGTTTGTACCATTCCAATGCACTAAAATGCTGCTGTAAAACAGAATCCGAAAACTTTTTACCATGCCGTGCATAAATTTCCTGCACCGCAAGATAAGATTCGTATACTGACAAACCGTCAATTTCCTCTTCAGAAAGCAATCGCTGACTACTATTTGCTAATATGTATCCATTATTATCAACGTTAGCTGTAATTGGTATCCGCTTTCCGTTCTCATCAATTCCAAAATTTACTATCAACCACTCTGCTTGCTCTTTTGTAAAATAATCAGGTGCAAAATTTTCTCCCTGCATATGATAATAACAAAAATCATTGTACCATTGACTGATATCTGTAATTTTCCACCTATCTTCCTTCCACTCTATTTTTACAGGAACAACCTCTTCCTCTTGATTAATTTTCCATGCATGACGAAATACAACACCAATTTCATAATTTTCATTTTTTTGAGAAAGTTCTCTCATCTCAGAATTTACATCCATCCAAAAGAGTTTATACTCACTATAAGGTTTGTATGTGTATTCACCATTCGTCTCTAATATTTGATAGCAAAACAGAACGTAATCTATAATAGATTTATCAAAATAGTTCTCTAAATGCGCATAGATATCTGCTTTGTTCATTTTCTCATTATTTTCTAAGCACTGCATTATTTCACGCACTGCATTATCTGCTTGGCAAATAACAGCTTCAGCCTCCTCAAAATAAAGCGTATCATGATGCTCTGTACTGATTTTCTGAGTATCTACTACTTCCGACACAAAATTTTCCTCTTGCTTTTTTCCCTTAAGCGGTTCCACTTCTATCAATACATAATCTCCTTCACTATGAGGAATAGCAATACTCACAATAACTGACTTGGGTGTAATACAAAATGTATAATAACTCCATCCCTCTTGAAGGCCCTGTATAATATTCTCTTCATTCTGCTGTTGCACAATATCAATCAAGGCACCATGACTGATTTCCCAATCTTGTGGTGCACCACCAACTACCTTAACGGATTCCTTTATACTTCTAACCAACTCTTTATCTATGGTCACAAAATCCGTCAATGACATTTCTTTCGCATTTAATAAATCAATTGTCAATGCCGCAACTTCACATCCATAATAATATGTCTCTGAATCAGACTGTAATTCGCTGAATCCTTTATAAAGAATACTTAACACATCCGGCGTATTCATTGTAATTTCATAATCCATATTCAAAATCAACTTATCGGTATCAGGTAGTTCCTCCGCCACTTTTAAATTGCTTTCTAAGATATGTGCTTTAATTAATCCGTTAATTTTTTCTTCCTTCTCTGCATCTTCAAAGCCCTCCAACTGTGGATATTGTAACGTTATTCCTTCATTTGAATATTCCACCGTTCTTATCGTTAAAGTTTTCTCATTAATTTCTCTTTTATCAAAAACTTGTTGCTTGTATTGGAAAAAATATATTATTAGCGCTACCAGAATAAATAATGCCAGCAAGAAAAAAAGAACTGTCCCAACTAATTTAGAAGATTTCATCATATTTCTGATATAACTGTAAACTCGCATTCCATTCTCCCATTGTCACCTTTGAATCATTCAAAAAGTATACGTCCTGTTCATCATATTGCCCATCTTCATTTTCATCATATCTACTCAAAGATACTTTTTCTTTATACTCATTTTGTTCATACACAAAAAACATGTAATCGTCATGTAATGGGGCACCTCCGGGTCTGTGGTATTGAATCATACCATTCTCTAAAATTACTGAATATGTACCACTATACACAATTTCGAATTCGTTCTCTATGCGTTCACAAATCAATAAATCTATTGATGTTCTAATTATTAGTTCATCATTACCATCGAAATTCATGTCCATTAACATTGCTTCTCCTATTTCCTCTTCCAAAACAGATTGAATTTCGCTCGTAATAGGCAACGCTTTAAGCTCGCTCAATGTTATTCTTTTTCCCTCTACAGTATTATCACTTGCGGTTAAACATGCTTGCAAATTGAGCAATGCGAACAGTAATGCAAATATTATTCTTTTTTTCATTATCATTCTCCTTAATCACAGTCAGTTCTTCCCACTATTAAGATTACCAAAATCAACAAATTCCGCAATTAACTATACTTCTTTAAAACGGCATTATACTTCCTGTCTACACATATAAATCATGTTCTTTCTTCCAATAACTCTGGCATTCACTAATCAAGACTTTTTTATAGAAATAAGTTAGCTTTCGCGAACTCTTTGCGCATGAACTAGTCGCAAAGCGACACTTCCCTCGCCTGAGCTACGCATCATATTCTTTTACTTATAAAATTCCTCTATGAAGTAAAAATAAGTCGGTATTTACATACCGACTTATCTCATTTCCACAAATATATCTCTAAAAATCCATGCCCTATTATACAACCGCTTGGTCCGTTATTCAACGGGGAATATTCAGCCACGTTTTCATAACCTTGACTTTCTCCTGATAGTCATACAGTGCCCTCACCGTACTAGCCACTTGGTTTGCACCTTCTTTCCGGTCCTTTTCCACCTCAGACAAACGGCCCAATGCCCTTTTAACATTATATTCCAGCCAGCCAAGCATCCCTGCATAGCTTCCGTCAAATACCGCATCCCAGTTCACATCAACTAATTGCATATGTTTCTGATAAGCATGTATCAATGCATCAAAATGGGCTTTATACAGTCCGCCTGCTCCGTCATCCGCCCAGTAGTTAATGATTTCAAGAAGCTCCTGATAAGGATTCACAAATCCCGCTGCCTCCCAATCAATCAACAACGGTTCCCCCTCATTCCACAGGACATTCTTTGGGTCAAGATCACGGTGACTGAGAACCCTAAACTGATTTAAATCATCGGTTGCTTCGCAAACCGCTTTGTTCCACTTTTTAATATCGGCAAGTGCTTTTCCAAATTCTGCCGTCCAACATAAATTCTCCATCGGCTCTTTTCGGCACGGTAACATACTGATTCTCTTTTCTTCCACTGCCTTTGCAAACGAATCCCAATCATACATCTCTGCTTCTACCTGCTCCGGCTCTATTCCCTCTACAGATAAGTTTGCTGTGTGCATTTTCCCCAGTATTTCTCCAATCATTTCACAATGTATTTCATCAATGTCAGGTGGAAAAACTGATGTACCTTCTACCCACGGAAACAGCATATAATAAGTTCCGGATACCTCCTGGATCTGGGCACCTTCAAACTCCATCGCGGCTACTACCGGCAGAATTTCACGAAATCCTGCTGCTATTTTTTCTGAGTTTACCATGTTCCTGTAGGCTACAGGCCTGGACATAACTTCTTCGTTAAGTACCTTTACCGCATAAATTCCTGTTTCCGTTTCCACGCGATACATCTGATGCATCAGACCGCCGGTTATGGATTGTGGGTTATCTGTAATTTCACCCAAGTTTAGTTTTATCATTAATTGATTTATCTTGTTATACATTTTTTACTCCTGAATCATTCTACTCTTTTATTTAAGTATCAACGGTATGTTCTTTAATAGTTCTTTTATCATTACTGTATATTTCATACGGTCCGGGTCCTCCAAAATAGAAGTAATTCTATTGCCTGCATCTTTAGAAGATGAACCGCACAAATAAATCTTCTCATCATCCGTCCCATAGTCCAAAACAATATATCTGTCATGAAAAACTCCGCCGGATTGAAATAGTCTGATATGTATATCCGGATACTCTTTACAAAAATCATCATATGTACTTTGACGGAGTCCTTTTGCGAGATTATCACTGAAAATAGACACTTCCACACCATCTTGGATATAGATTAATTTTTCTAATGTTTTCAAACCAATATAATTATCTACGATAAATATCGTCTTTTTTGCCTGATTGTATATTTCTGCAAATATAGAATCCGCTCTAAACGGGTTTCCGTTCATCACCAAATAACCACGCTTTATTTGCGGTTCCCCAAACTCATTCATAACTTCGGATAATTCGGAATGGGTAACTACATCGCTAAGTTTATCCATCACTTCTGCCACTTGTTCTTCTACATCCTGCAAATCAGAGCGCAGTTCCATCGTAGTACGAAAACTCTCAGACACTTGCATGGATAACTGCAGATATTCACGTTCACCAATTAGATTTTGATTTTCTATAATGTAGTCTTTCATCGCTTTGAAAGTTCTGATTAGTGCTTTGCTCTGTTCGACAGCCAACTCACCTTTTAAAACTGTCATAAGCATATATATTCCTTGTTCTGAAAATACATATGGAAGATATCTTGTTCCTCCCCAACTTGAGGTCGTTTTTTTCGACCTCAAGTTTTCAAATTCCTCTCTGGTCAACTGAAATCGAAAATCTTCATCAAATCTTTCAATATTATTTTTAATCTGCTCATTAAAACGCTTTGTTGTATACCCGTATAGTTCCGCTAAATCAACATCCAACATCACCTTCTGTCCACGGATACTATATATCTTCTCTCTGATTGTATCTTCGCTAATCAATACTATTTCATTATTATTCCTTTTTCCCTGTTCTTCTAAATTTTCATTTTTGATTTCTTTCTCCATTTGCTGTGTTTTCCCCTTCTCCCTTTTGCAACTTCTCTGCACGGATATAATACTCCAACAATCGAAGTACATACTCAGGTGCATGTCTGTTATCCCGCTCCCATTCCGTCACAGTACGGTACGGAATGGAGAAATAATCACAAAATTCCTTTCTGTTCATTCCGGTGCTTTCCCTTAATTCTTTAATTTTTTGACTTTGTTCCATAACACCCTCCCATATACACGTTGTGTAATCACTTTACCACAAACCATGCACTTACGCAATGTGTAAATCGGCAAAACTAAAAAAAGACACCTTACGATGTCTTTTTTCAGCATATATTATATGATACTTCCATGCACAAATTATACCGCTATGTACGCGCCGGCCTGTACCTTCCACATCTGTGCATACTTACCGTTCATGGCAAGCAGTTCTTCATGGCTTCCCTGCTCCACAATCCGTCCGTTCTCAAGCATGATGATACGGTCCGCAATTCTGGTAGTGGACAATCTGTGGGAAATAAAGATCACCGTTTTGTCCTTGGTGGCCGACAACATGGCATGATTTAACTGATATTCTGCAATAGGGTCTAAGGCACTGGAGGGTTCATCCAGAATCATCAGACCTGCATCTTTATAAAATACACGGGCGATGGCCAGTTTCTGGCTTTCTCCGCCGGATAAGTTGATACCATCCTGTGAAAACTCCGTGGTAAGCTCGGTATCCAGTCCCTGCGGCATGCGCTCTATTCTCTTCATCAGTCCGCTGTCCGTAAGGGCCTGTATCATCCTTGCTTCGTCACAGGCATCATCCACATCCAGCATGACGTTTTCCTTCACGTTTCCGCCAAAAATCTGGAAATCCTGGAATACGGTACCGATGGTATCACGATACTTTTTCACATCGTATTTCCTGATATTGGTTCCGTCTGCTAAAATTTCTCCGCTGTTTACATCATATAAACGCATCAAAAGCTTTACTAACGTGGTCTTTCCGGCGCCGTTATAACCGACAAGCGCAATCTTTTCGCCGGGTTTAATATGAATATTCAAGTCCTGCAGCAGCATTTTAGTCTGCGCACCATACGCAAAGGATACATCCTTAAGCTCGATTTCCTTGGCATCCTGCGTAGGAATCAGGCCTTCCTCGGAAACAATTTCCGGCTCATACTCTAAAAACTTCCGGATTTTACTTACATAAAGACTGGTCTCACTGGCAAAGGGATATACGTCCGTAAAAATACGCATACCGTTTTTCAAACTTCCGAAGGAATTGTACAAAATCGCCACCGTACTAAAGGACAGGGTCTTACGTACCGCCGCCTGGAATACCAGATACGAAATATAAAGCACATCACTGAACATGGCATTACTTACATAACGACGCAAAAAGCCCAGCACGAATTTCCTCTTGGTGTACTTCTTTTCAATCTCATACACTTCATCGTTGGCTTCTTCAAAATGCTTGAAAAGAATTTTGGACACATCAGGATTTAACCTGATTTCCTTAGCATAATCATTCAGGTAATAAATACGCTTAATATAGTCTCTCTTTCGAGTAAAAGGATTGCCTTCCACACGCACTAAGAAGTTCATCTTGTTGTACATCTGGTTAAAAATAAATGCCAGTACAAAGGAAACCACCGCAAAAATAATGGACACCTTATCCTTCATAAAGAAGTAAATACCGGTGGATATAAACACCGTAAGACCGGATAATGTATTCTGGATAAACTGGGTTCCTCTGTCAATCTGCTTATCTACCTCGGAGATGGCAAGTACCTGCTCATTATAAAACTCCGGATTGTCGTAACATTTAAGGTCTAACTCTTTGGCTCTTTCATAAAGCATCATCTTGATTTTCTCGCGGACCTTGGGACGTTCCTTTTCCACAACATAATCCCATGCTACTACCGTAAAAACCATACCTAAGGTAATACACGCCGCCAAAATCAGAATAAAGGTTGCTACCTGTCTGAAAGGATAGCCGTACTCAGCTGCTTCAAGCACATATCCGATACCAACTACATGCTCGAAGAAAATAGATACCTGGTTTCGGATTGCATCCAGCGCAACAAAAATAAGGTACGCCGGAGATGCTTTAAACATCAGTTTTAACAGGAAAAAGTTATTACTGAAAACTTCTTTTACAGACTGCTTGGTCTTTTCTTTTTCATTACTTACTTTTTTCACAGTACCACCTCCTCTTCATTTTCAATAGCGAGGTAATTCATGGCCTGCTT
>JAFZDQ010000108.1 GCA_017561085.1 Lachnospiraceae bacterium | reverse complement strand
GAACCACCTAAGCCGCCACTTGTACCGATACCGGCACCGCCGCCACCGCCACCGGCACCGCCTGAGCCGCCGGCGCCGCCTCTGTAGTAATCATCACCGCTACTGTAGTCTACTACATCACCGTTTTCACCGTTGCCGCCTATACCGCCGTTACCGCCGCTGCCACCATAGGCATATAAGTTACCATAGCCTCTGACATACAAACACTGGCTGCTTCCGAGATAAATACCGGCACCACCACCGTTTCTTCCCGAACCGCTGCCGCCGTATACCTTAAGTGTCATCCCCTTGGGAATGAATAAAACTGCAGGCTTCGTGGTGCTGGAACTGCTTACGGTCAAACCGTTTCCTGCCGTTGAACCGCTGATAGTCCTGGAAGCCGTAATGGTATATACTTTTCCGCCATACATTGTAGTACTGCCTGTTAAGGTCACAATGTTGCTGTTATTCACATCGCTGTCCAATACCGTCTCACCAATTACGGTATAAATGGAAAAATGACCGGTTTCAAATACATAAAATCCGTTTTCCACCATACCATCCATGCGGGTAAGACTGCCGTCTTCTTCCACATGATATACTGAAACAGTTTCAGGATTCATTTGTGCAGGAATTTCGATAGATACTTTTACCTTTCCATCGGGCTGCACTTCCTGACCGTCCTTATGTAAAGAAATATTTAAAGGCACACTAATAGTAAGAGCCGTTTCTTCTATCGCCTCTTCTTTCATTTGCTGAATGTCACTTTCAGAAATGAAAGCTTCTTCCTTGGGAATTTCAATATCCGCTACCGCAAATCCTTCCATATCAAGAACAGCTACTTCTTCCGTTTTCAGCACTTCATAAAGCACATCCTCTGTTTCGGAAATGGGTGCAATTTCCCCTTCTTCACCTACTACCGGAATCTGAATTGCCGTAATCTCGGTATCGGCGGGAAGCACACCTTCCTCCATGGCTTCCACCTTAACCGTAATATCCATTTCATCTGCAACCAGTTCCTGCGAAGGACTAAGTTCCCTGTCAGGTTCAAGCACCAATTCTTCATCGGTTACTTCTTCTGCAGTTTCCTCATCCTCGGCTTCTGTTTCTTCTTCAGCAGCCTCCTCTGTTTCAGGTTCTGCTTCCTCTTCAGACTCTTCCCCTGCTTCAGGTTTCGTTTCTTCTTCAGGTTCTTCTCCTGCTTCAGGTTTCGTTTCTTCTTCAGATTCTTCTCCTGCTTCAGGTTTCGTTTCTTCTTCAGATTCTTCTCCTACTTCAGGTTTCGTTTCTTCTTCAGATTCTTCTCCCGCTTCAGATTCTGTTTCCTCTTCAACATCTTCCTCAGTCTCAGATTCTGTTTCTTCCTCTGTATTTTCTGTTATTACAGAACCGGGATTACTGCTGTCGCCTTCATCCGCGGATTCTTCCGGTGTCACTTCACTTTCCAGACGGATATCTGCTTGCGCCACTTCCTGTGCCAGTACCGTCATGGAACTGTCTGTTGCAATCATACAAAACAGCAACAGATAAGCTAACACTTTCTTCCATAAGCCTCTCTTTTTCATATACTTCCTCCTTGGTATATAATCATCTATCGGAATTATTTCTCTTTCTTTCTCTTCTTGTCTTCATACATTGCTTCATCAGCCCGGCGGAACACGTCCTCGTAACTTTCATCCGTTTTAGCATGATAAAAATCTGTTCCTACCGCCATTTCTATCCGCTCATCCGGCAGGGCACTCATACGCTTACTTCTTTGCATCTCTTCTTCCAGCGCTTTTAAGTCTTTTTGCAGTTTCTTCTCGTCCGTATTTTGAAGAATGACCACAAATTCATCGCCGCCAATTCTGAAGGATGCTTTACTGCCCCATACCCTTTTTACGATATCGGCAGCTCCCTGAATTAATTCATCCCCGTAAACATGGCCATAGCTGTCATTCATCTCTTTCAGATTGTTGATATCCACCACAACTACGGCAAAACGAACCGTTTCCTTATTGCGGAGTCTCTCATTTAGCGAATCCACGGCTTCCCTGTACGCCGTCCTGTTTCCTAATCCGGTTAAAATATCCGTATAAGTAAGCCGAAGCATTACTTTGGTAACCTGAATCGTCACCAACATAAAAACCAATATCACTAAAGTGATCAGAATAACGGTATTGGTAAACATCCTGCGTCTGGGTTGCTGGATTTCTTCCTCCGATACGCACACCGTAAACAGCATTCCGTTACTTAATTTCTCCACCGCCATTCGTTTGTTCTGATGATTCCACGTATAGGTTTCCACGGTCCGGTTCTGCTCTGCCAATAAGCTTTTCTCATAAAGATAAGCATGTTCACGGTTAAAGTGGTCCGATATATTACTATTCTTCATTTCCGGATGGTAAAGAAATTTCCCTTCTTCATCCAGCAAAAATGCATATCCCGTATCATAAACCACGACAGATTTCGTATTGTCATACAAAAGCTCCGTGGTGATATCCATTCCCACTACTCCGATTACCTTTCCTTCCTGAAAAACCGGAATCACATACGAAATCATCTCCAAATCTAAATTTTGATTATAATAGGGATTCATCCACACCGCTTCGCCTTTTTCAACCGGTGTATAATACCATCCCACATGTTCCACATCATCCTTGGAAAATTCTGAAATGTCCGTCACGGGATTCTCCTTAAAGGTTCCGTCCTCCTCCCGTACCAGCCATATCCCCTGACTGCTCCCTCTCAACTCAGGATTCAAACGATAATAAACGGTAACGGCCCCATCGGTATATTTCACCGTGGTTTCCAGTACTTCCTCCATTCGCTCAATATGTTCATCAAACTTCAAATCATCCTGCCACAAATCCTCTGAATCATTGATTTGCTCTACGGCAAAATGATATATTGTATTGACGCTCTGCTCTATATTCAACAGCTTCTCATCAATCTGTTGCTTCTTTTCAGAACATATTAATTTCATAATCTGTTCCGAATCTTTTTCAATAAAACGATTGTAACTAAACATGGCCACGCCCATGACTACCAGTGCAGAGATCATAATACTGCTTAAAACAATCGTCAGTATCTTATTCTGAATACCTTTTATTTCAACTCGCCTCTTTCCGGTTTTTCTGTTATATGCGTTCCTATTCCTAACTTACTTCAGAGGCGCAACTGATTAAGGTATGCCTGATACTGTCCTCCGTAAGCGGTTCTATCAGATAATCATTCATACCAAACCGCCAACCGTCTAAAGCAAACCTGTCATCCGACGCAATAAAGACAATCTTCGCCATGCGGTTGTACTTCCGTACTTCCTCCGCAATGCGGAAACCGGACACCTCGCTTGTCTGTACTTTCGCAAAGCAAATATCTATCCTGCTTTCCTGATTGTTAATCTCACAAAGAGCATCTTTTGCGCTGGAAAATATTTCAATTTCTCCGTCCGGATAATACACCATAATCATTTGCTCAATATGATGTAACATCCCCTCATCCTCATGTACCAGTAATATTTTCATACTGCACTCCTCATTGCCCGGCATACCGAAGCATCAATAAACTATGCACAATATTATACATTTACAAGGACAACAAATGGCCGACAAATACGATAGGTCCAAAAAATTGGATAAAAAATCCGGCCATCTTTATCCCCTTACGCCGAAATAACCACCAACAAACCACCCTGCTCTTTTTCACCGGACCAGTTCCTATAAGAATAAAAGATGCCTTTATCTGCCCCTTGATATTCGCAGACAAAGACATCCTCTATCACAGTAATTTCACCCATATATTCATACGTAACCGTAAACGGAAACCGGCCGCTTTATCACATATACAGTAGCCATATGCCCTCTTTTCTATCGGTTTTCATCCAGTTTCTTTTGCATCTGCTCATACTTTCCTGTAGTAAACTCAGCCCATGAATAATTGGCCATGTATTCTCCCTTAAAGGAGTTAATGGCAATTGCATCACATTTTTCATAATCATAGGCATCACATTTAATTTTTTCCGTATTTACGGATAAATGATTCCTCGATTTGATAATAATATCCTCTGCTCCCACCGCTTTTAATGTACTTCGCAGTGATGCCAAAATCGTGCTGACATAATTTTTCATGGTACGGTCATAAGGTCGGTCTTCCCAAAGCACTGATGCAATCTGCTCCGTAGTAAGGGACGCACCGTGGCGGTCCACCAGATAGGCAAGCAGCTCCTTCGCCTTTTCTCTTTCAAAAACTAGGGGCTGACCGTCTACAAATACTTCAAAATGCCCAAAGGTCTGTACCCTGATATCTTTATCCAGCTTCGTGGCCTCTTTTTTCCAGTCATGAACCATTTCATCCAGCGTACGGATAATGTCTTCCGCGCTGATAGGCTTCATCAAGTATCCTTTTGCATACATGCCTACCGCATCAAAAGCATATTCCGTATACGCCGTACAAAAGATAAGGATGGTATGCGGAAAGCATGCTTTGATCTGACGGGCCAACTCCAATCCGCTCATTCCGTTCATCCGGATATCCATAAATGCGTAGTCAAGCTTTTGCCCTTCTTCCTGCAGGCTTTTCACCCAGGCAAGTGCTGTTTGCGGATTTCTTTCACTCTGAATATGTGCATCGGGGAAAACTTTTTGAAGTTCACAAGTCAATTCATTTAACATAATCCGTTCATCATCAATTGCCAATATATTCATACTCATTCCACTCCGTTTTCTGTTCTTTTCACCGGCAAAACCACAGTAACCTTCGTTCCTTTACCGGGCTTGCTTTCTATAAACAAGCTACCTCCCAGCATTTTTTCAATTCTGTTCCGGACATTTAATAAGCCGATATGCTCGTGATGCCCGTCCCTCTTCTGGGGTCCGTTAACGTCAAATCCTACACCGTCATCCGATACTTCAACAATAATTTCACTCTCCGTCCTCCTGCTGCACAGGCGGACTTCTCCGCCACCTTCTTTAGCAAACAATCCATGTTTAACCGCATTTTCTACAAGTGGCTGGATTGTAAGCGGCGGTACGAAAAAGTCTTTTTCCTCTATCTCATAAACAATGTCAAGTTCTTCTCCCATACGCATCTTTTCCAGTCGTAAATACGCCTCGATATGCCTTAATTCACCGGAAAAATGAATCAGTTCACTGTTGGAAAGGGCACTCATATTACCGCGCAGATAATCCGAAAAATCGCCTAATGCTCTCCATGCCTCGCCGGAATCGATACGACAAAGACCGCGGATTGTACCGATTACATTATACAAAAAGTGCGGCTTAATCTGGCTTAGCATCATGGCAATCCGGCTGTTATCCAACTCTTCCTGCAACGCAGCATTTCTGATTGCCGCCTGATAATCCATATTCATCTGTATTGCTCCACGGAAAAAATACAGAATCATTACCAACAAGAACCCAAATTTAGTAAATACCCCCGATACATATGCCGTTCTTCCGATTCCAATCATATCTAACAGGATAGCCAAATACATCAACAGAAAATAAATGTAGTCATATTTTTGCCTGCCGGTACCTCTCACTATTTCAATCACGCACAAAACAGCCAATCCCGTACAAACAAAACCATGTATCAAAAGCCATAAAAAGCGCGTATCATAAAGAACCATTCCGCCACAGATTACCACAATCAATATGGCAATATTGGTTATACCGGAAACCGCCACCAGACCTGCCGCCACTTTTTTCCTCTTACCGCTAAAGGTCTCCTGTATCAGAAGTCCTGTGAAATAAACCGCCATCATCATACACAACTGACTGCCGTAGGTTTTAATGACAAGCAGTTCATCCATAAGAAAGACCATCATTACGTCAAACACTATATAGCCACCGGCAAACAGTGAGATCATCCCCAGTTTAAACAGTCTTCCGGCAATATTACTGCGCATAATTACAGCGGCCAGCACCGTGCCCAATAACATCACACCTACGATTGCAACTCCGTAACCAACCCTCTGAAAAGGCTTAATATAAGGTTTTAAATAACTTTCCAAGACCGTATTATCCCTTGGTGTAACAAAAAGGTTCGCCATTGCATCCTTATATGCATTTGCATTGCCATACTTGTGTAGATTAACAAAATGAAACTCTACTTCATCCTCTGAAGACAATTTAGGTAACAACAACTGCTCCCATCTTCTTCCGCACATGGACGGCATCAAATCAATTCCTCTTTCTTGAATTTCCGAAATAATATCCACATAAACACATTCACCATTTACATAAAGACTGACACCTACATGGTTACACAAAAAATTAAGAACTAACTCTTCCGTAAAATCAGCATTCACGTTCCCTCTAAAGACAACCTCTTTATTACGCGCGGAAATATCGCTTTCCGCTGTATACGGATGCCAATTCTGACCGTCAAAACTATACGCTCCCTCAAACTCCACCTTATACGGAATCGGCATTGTGGATTGATTATTATTGATAATAACAACCATTAAACAAATCCCTGCCAATAAAACCGGAAGTGCAATTGCCAATATTTTCTTAATAGCTTTATTCATACTCTTTTCTGTCATTTCATTCCCATCCTGTATTACCGTTTCATTCCGAAAGTTACCATAAACTCCCCCATGATACATTCTTATTCTATTATACACAAAAAGGACAACAAAAGGATTACATCCGTCGATTTTGTTCTTTCGAAAAAAATAAAGCCTCTAAGTACCGCAAACGGATACTTAAAGGCTTTCATTCATTTATCACATCTGAAAATTAATCCTGAACGTAAGGCATAAGTGCGATATGACGAGCTCTCTTAACAGCTACTGTTAAAGCTCTCTGATGCTTAGCACAGTTTCCTGTAATTCTTCTGGGAAGAATTTTTCCTCTTTCAGATACGTATCTTTTTAACTTAGCAACATCTTTGTAATCAATTGCGTTGTCTTTACCACAGAATACACAAACTTTTTTT
This sequence comes from Lachnospiraceae bacterium, assembly GCA_017561085.1. GTDB lineage: Bacteria > Bacillota > Clostridia > Lachnospirales > Lachnospiraceae > Suilimivivens. The sequence goes on along the minus strand of JAFZDQ010000108.1, from coordinate 4,459 downwards.
CTTCTGCGCATTCCGCCTTTTCTTCTCATGGGAGAATCAGACTTTTCTGCTTTATTAAATGCCATCGTAATAACCTCCTATCAAAATTCATGGCTCCACTTGCCATGTCCACTTTAGTTGAACGGCAGTTCTTCATCAATTCCGTCAGGAATATTCATGAAACCGTCGCCTGCGCCTGAGGGTTCAGGCATTCTGTTACCACCGCCGGTATAACCCCCGTCATTACCGGAGCTGTTCTTGCTCTCAGCAAATTCCTGGTCTTCTACTACTACATCAGTAGTATAAACCTTCACGCCATCTCTATTGGTGTAGCTACCTGTCTGGATACGGCCTGTTACCAAAACCTTGGTACCTTTGCGGAAATATTTTTCTGCAAATTCTCCGGCTCTTCCGAACGCTACACATCCGATGAAATCCGCAGACTGTTCGTCACCACCGTTATTACGGCTGAATCTACGGTCAACAGCTAATGTGTATCTTGCAATTGCTGAAGCATTTTCGCCCTGTGAATATCTCACTTCGGGATCTCTGGTCAAACGACCCATAAGTATAACTTTGTTCATACGCTCCTCTTTCTACGGCGTACTATCGTACCGTTTTATTTTTCGTCCTGTTTAACAATTAAAAATCTGATAACGTTGTCCATAATACGAATACGATTTTCGATTTCTGCGGGTGCAGAAGTTTCAGCTTCGAACTGAATGAAGTAGTAGAAAGCTTCTTTCATCTTCTGAACTTCATAAGCCAGTCTCTTTTTGCCCCAGTCGTCAACATTGGTAACTGTACCGCCAAATCTTTCGATATAAGCTTTACATTTGTCAACGGCCTTTGCTCTTTCGTCATCTTCGATTTTCGCACTAACAACAACGGCTAATTCATATTTGCTCATGCTTTTTTACCTCCTTCTGGTCTCTGGCCCCTGCTTAATAGGAGCAAGGAATTGATTCTCCGCCTTCAAAAGAATGCGGTGTTCCGCGCATAGCGAAACTAATTTTAACATATCACGATTAAATATGTTACCATAACCTTTTAACTTTTTCAAGTGGTTATATCATTAATTTTATCTGATTTTTCAACTTTTTTAATGTTTTTTTCTGCCTGGCGGCGGGGAATCATAATCTGATGTCCGCATCCCATACATTTCAGTCTAAAGTCCGCTCCAATGCGGAGAACCTCCCACTCAAAACTGCCGCAAGGATGGTTCTTTTTCATTTTGATGATATCTCCTACTTGAATATCCATTTATGCTTCCTCATCTAAATATCATTCTACTGCTTATAGTCTGTCAACTATTCACGCAATAGTATCTTATATCTGTGAAAAAATTTCTCCGATGCTTCCCTGCACCACCAGGTCCGCAATACCGTCTCTGGCAGTTGCGCTCTTATTTACCAACACCAGCTTATTTCCCTTATAATAATCAATCAGACCTGCCGCAGGATAAACCACAAGGGATGTACCACCCACAATCAATACATCTGCTTCACTAATGTATTTAATAGCCTTGGTAAGGGTATTCTGATCAAGTCCTTCTTCATAGAGAACCACATCCGGTTTCACCGGTCCTCCGCAGGCATCACACCGGGGCACGCCATCTGCATGAAGCATATACTCTGCATCAAAAAACTTCCCGCACTCTTCACAATAATTCCGCAGAACACTGCCATGAAGCTCCAACACCTCTTTGCTGCCGGCAGCCTGATGCAAACCATCTATGTTTTGTGTAATAACTGCTTTTAATTTCCCCATCGCTTCCCATTCTGCCAATTTCAAATGCGCAGCATTCGGTTTTGCAGAAAGGCACAGCATTTTATCCTGATAAAAACGAAAAAACTCATCCGGCTTTCTTCGGTAAAAAGTATGACTCAAAATGGTTTCCGGCGGATATGCGTACTTTTGATTATATAATCCGTCCACACTTCTGAAATCCGGAATTCCGCTTTCCGTAGACACCCCTGCTCCGCCGAAAAACACAATATTATTACTGCCGTCAATCAGTTCCCTTAATTTTTCAATCTGTTCCAATGTCATCATCCTTTCTTTTTTGTACACCCAACCATTACATATTTCCAAATACCGTATCCTTCACGACACCGAAAAACTCTCGCATCATATTGTTCCATTGTAAAAAAGGCTCTCCCTTTGCAGCAATCCCGCAGACCTCTTGGTAGCCCGCCTTCCGTGCAATATTTACGGCACGGAAAATATGAAAATTATTACTTACAACAGCAACACTGTCCTTTTCTTTGTCCAGATACTCTGCTGAAAACTTCAGGTTTTGAACCGTATTTCTTGATTGATCTTCTTTGATAATTCTTCCTTCATCTATGCCCGCATCGACCAGATAATCATACATTCCCTGCGCCTCAGAAATATGCTCATCAGCACCTTTTCCTCCGGAAACAATCACTTTGGCACCAGGGTTTTCGTTTAAATAGCGGATTGCTTCATCCAGTCTGTATTGTAGCGCCTTAGAAGGTCCGTTCCTTTTCATTTGTGCACCAAGCACAATCACATAATCCGCTCCCGGATTTCCTTTCTGTGAAAATCCGCTGACTATACAACCTTCCACAATTGCAAACAATACAAGCCCTATACAAAAACATATCAGAAAAAACTTTCTAAGCAGCGGCGATACGTGCATTTCCCAAAAACCTTTTTTCAGTAAAATCCCAAAAGCAATACTCGCACATCCCAAAAAGAGCCAAATGAAATAAAAATTCGTACCGTGCCCAACAAAAAAAGCAATACTAAAAAAATAAAACAAAAACAAAATTCCAAGCAGAATCCATATCAAATACATGTGCCGTTCCTCCTACATTCATTGTAGCAGATTATGAACGGAAACGGTGACTCTTCATAGAATCTTAAAGAATTTTTAATTATTCATTCACTGCTAAAATTTCTCTGCTCCAATTTCAACCCAAGCCGGTCTGAATCCGCTGTTTAAAGCGATATTCCAGGAATGATAATTTGATACACTGGTTCCGTAAAAAGGAAGCTTTCCCAGCTCCGAAATCTTATTTTTTAGTGTTGTAACTAAATAAGTACCAATTCCACGTGAGCGATACCCGGGCATCACATCAATCCCTATTTGCATCCAACCCGGCGCATCCTCTGAGCAACCTGCCATTCCAATAATTTTGTCACCATCATAAGCACAAATTACGATTTTATCCGGTCTTACAGGCGTATATTCCTTACAAATTGCATTAGGGAACCGCTCATCACCATAAAACTGTTTGATTTCATCATCATAGAACCATTTTGTTGCGTAATTAATATTTAGTTGTTTGGTAGTTTCACAGGGCAAAAACATATGATAGGTTCCGGTTAAAGTATATCCGTAATTATTCAACTCTTTTTCTAATGGTTTTAAATTAGGTAATTCAAACAACCAATGTCCCGGTCTGTCAGCCATAAATCCCCTCAAAAAAGGATGCAGTTTTTCATCTGCTGTAAGAACCGCATTTCCTCCGGTCGTAACCATATGGAAAAAATACTTTTCTGCAGAATAGATTCTTCGCCCTTCACGAATCTGAGAAACGGTTAAAACATTTTCCTTTTTGGTAAAATCACAAAAAGCACAATTAAACTCTAACGCCAGTAATTGATAGAGTTTCTCTCTAAAATTACTTATGTTTTCTGTTTGATTACACGAATCCATATATCTCTCCATCTCTCTGTATATCAACTTTCAAGGATAACATAAAACCCCGAAACAATCGTTCCGAGGTTTCTAGAGGCGCGAACCGGATTTGAACCGGTGATGACGGTGTTGCAGACCGGAGCCTTACCACTTGGCTATCGCGCCACATTTATTAAATTATAGCAATTCGATAAACTCCAGTCAATCATTTATTGACCTTCATTTATCGAAAGAATGACTCCGACGGGAATCGAACCCGTGTTACCGCCGTGAAAGGGCGATGTCTTAACCGCTTGACCACGGAGCCACATCGTTGAAAAACGACTATGTCGTTTTTCCCGACTTGATTGTAGTTCTTCTTAGGTCGGTTCTTTCGACCTCTAGCAGAACTTCAAGTCGTGAGCTCCCCGAGTAGGGCTCGAACCTACAACAACTCGGTTAACAGCCGAGTGCTCTACCATTGAGCTATCGAGGAAAGATGGTTCGCTATGCGAATATCAAGATTCGCCTTCCGGCGAACTTTAGAAGAAACTTCGTTTCTTCCTCTCTTTTTCATATCTTACTCAGATACTTCTGAAAGTATTCATCATACCTTCAAAACCGAATATCAAATCTCATTATCATCCATCTTTTCACTACCCGGAAGAAAGTTTACTTTCTTCTAAAGTTAAATGCGTAGCATTTTACTTTTGTTGAATGCTCTGCATTCAATCTTTTGGTTAAGCCCTCGACCGATTAGTAAATGTCAGCTGAACACATTACTGTGCTTACACCTCATTCCTATCTACCTCGTAGTCTTCAAGGGGTCTT
>JAFZDQ010000107.1 GCA_017561085.1 Lachnospiraceae bacterium | reverse complement strand
TTTCACCCGATATACTAACGATGAAACGAGTACCGAAGGTATGAAGTTTCAGAGTTTACGTGGAAAAAGCGAAAGCGTGAAGGCGGAAGGAAAGAAAGCGGCTGCGAAGCAGACATTTTCTTTCACCCGATATACTAACGATGAAACGAGTACCGAAGGTGCGAAGTTTCAGAGTTTACGTGGAAAAAGCGAAAGCGTGAAATCGGAAGGAAAGAAAGCGGCTGCGAAGCAGACATTTTCTTTCACCCGATATACTAACGATGAAACGAGTACCGAAGGTATGAAGTTTCAGAGTTTACGTGGAAAAAGCGAAAGCGTGAAGGCGGAAGGAAAGAAAGCGGCTGCGAAGCAGACATTTTAATGCAGACATTTCGAAGCAGCGCGGAAGGAATAGATATGAAGAAACAAACAGGACATATAGTAAAAGAAGTCATCCCGGAAAGTATTGCGCAGGAACTGGATATCCAGCCCGGTGACAGACTGCTTTCCATCAATGAGAATCCGGTGGAAGATATTTTTGACTATCAGTTTTTGGTACAGGATGAGTATTTGGAAATCCTAATCGAAAAACAAGACGGCGAACAGTGGGTATTAGAGGTTGATAAGGATGAAGACGAGGATTTGGGAATTGTCTTTGAAAATGGTTTGATGGATGATTACCGTTCCTGTCACAACAAATGTATTTTTTGCTTTATTGACCAGATGCCGAAGGGTATGCGTGAAACCCTTTATTTTAAGGATGATGATTCCCGTTTATCTTTTTTACAGGGGAATTATGTGACACTAACGAATATGTCGGAGCACGACGTGGACCGGATTATCCGCTATCATCTTTCTCCCATTAATATTTCGATACAAACTATGAATCCGCAGCTTCGATGTAAGATGCTGAATAACCGTTTCGCAGGGGATTCCCTGAAAATTATGGACCGGTTATTTGAAGCGGGAATTACCATGAACGGTCAGATTGTTCTTTGTAAAGGAATCAATGACGGTGAAGAATTAAAGTTCAGTATCCGTGAAATGATGAAATATCTTCCCTATTTAGAAAGCGTTTCCGTGGTACCTGTTGGTTTGTCCAAGCATCGGGAAGGCTTATATCCCTTAGAACCATTCCAAAAGGAAGATGCGAAAGAAGTGCTTTCCGTCATTCATGCATTTCAGGATGAATGTATGGAAACACATGGCTGTCATTTCGTACATGCCAGCGATGAATGGTATTTAATGGCCGGACAGGACTTACCGGAGGAAGAAAGCTATGACGGCTATCTCCAGTTAGAAAACGGCGTGGGAATGTTAAGGCTGTTACTTACCGAATTTGAAGATGCCAAAAAGGCACTAAAGAAAAAGCCTTTCCTGAAAAATCCTTTTAAAAAGAAAAATGGCCCCGTAGAAATTTCCATGGCAACGGGAAAACTTGCTTATCCGTTTATCAAACAGATGGCGAAGAAAATGGAAGAGATGTTCCCGGAGCTTACCATTCATGTATATCCTATTGTGAATGAATTTTTCGGTGAGTTAATTACCGTATCCGGTTTACTTACCGGAAAAGATATTATAGGTCAGTTGCAGGGAAAAGCATTGGGAGAAAAACTCCTTTTACCTGTGAATGTGCTGCGCAGCTGCGAGGATGTTTTTCTGGATGATGTAAGAGTATGCGAACTGGAAAAGGCTTTACAAGTTAAGGCAATTATTGTAAAATCAAGCGGATATGACTTTGTTAATGCGATAGTAGAAGAGGTGAATCGATGAATAAGAGAAAAGGCAAACCCATTGTAGCAATTGTAGGACGTCCCAATGTGGGTAAATCCACGTTATTCAATGCGTTGGCGAAACAGAGAATTTCAATCGTAAAAGATACACCCGGTATCACACGTGACCGTATTTATGCGGATATTACCTGGCTTGATAAGTCTTTTACCTTAATTGATACAGGCGGTATTGAACCGGATTCCAAAGATATTATTTTGTCCCAGATGAGAGAACAGGCTGAAATTGCCATTAATACAGCAGATGTTATTATGTTTATGGTAGATGTGAAGCAGGGTCTTGTGGATGCCGATGCCAAAGTAGCAGACATGCTCCGCCGTTCCCATAAGCCCGTTGTACTTGTTGTAAACAAGGTAGATAATTTCGAAAAGTACATGGCGGATGTTTACGAATTTTATAACTTGGGTATCGGGGAACCTCATGCAATTTCCGCATCCAATCAGCTTGGAATCGGTGATATGCTGGATGAGGTGACTTCTTATTTCCCGGATGGTGCTTCCGATGAGGAAGAGGATGATCGTGTAAGGGTTGCTATTGTAGGAAAGCCCAACGTAGGAAAGTCCTCTTTGATTAATAAATTGTTAGGCGAAAACAGACTGATTGTATCTGATATTGCCGGTACCACAAGAGATGCGGTGGACACGCCCATTAAACACAACGGAAAAGAGTATATCTTTATCGATACGGCAGGTCTTCGCCGCAAGAATAAGATTAAAGAAGAATTAGAGCGATTTATGATCGTACGTACCGTCAGTGCGGTGGAACGTGCGGATATTGTGGTGCTTGTGATTGATGCCAATGAAGGTGTAACCGAGCAGGATGCAAAGATTGCGGGCGTTGCCCATGAACGCGGTAAGGCTGTGATTATTGCCGTAAACAAATGGGATGCCATTGAGAAAGATAATAAGACGGTAAATAAATATACTGCAAAAATCCGTGAAATTTTATCTTTTATGCCTTATGCGGAAATTACCTTTATTTCTGCGGCCACAGGACAGCGTTTGCCGAAGTTGTTTGAACTGATTGACACGGTGGCTGAGAATCACGCAATGCGTATTTCTACCGGTGTTTTAAATGAAATTATGGCAGAAGCAGTTGCCATGCAGCAGCCCCCTTCAGACAAAGGGAAGAGACTGCGACTTTATTATATTACTCAGGCCGGCGTGAAGCCGCCTACCTTTGTTATTTTTGTAAATGATAAAGAATTAATGCATTTTTCTTATACCAGATATATTGAAAATCAGATCCGTGAGGCCTTTGGTTTTAAAGGAACTCCGCTGAAATTTATTATTAGGGAAAGAGGAGAGAATAAATAACGTGGAACGTTTATTATGTGTTGTAATCGGTTATGTATTCGGTTTGTTTCAGACTGCATTTATTTACGGAAGAATGAATGGAATCGATATCAGAAATCATGGTAGCGGCAATGCCGGAACCACGAATGCACTAAGAGTGCTTGGAAAGAAAGCAGGAGCCATTGTTTTAGTCGGTGATATGATTAAGTGTATTCTGGCAATTTTAGTATGTTATTTGTTATTCGGAAGAAATAATCCGGAGATGGGATATCTTTATAAGTTATATGCTGCTTTGGGCGCAATTTTAGGGCATAATTTCCCCTTTTACCTGAATTTTAAAGGCGGTAAAGGAATTGCAGCCACAGCAGGATTTATTGCAGCATTTCATCCTTCTTTTATACCGGTAGGGTTACTTCTGTTTTTCGGAACCTTTTTCCTGACACACTATGTGTCTTTGGGCTCCCTTCTGGTGTATGCGGGTGTAATGATTCAGATGGTAATTTCCGGAGAATTGGGCTTATTTCACACGACACGCCCTATTTTAACGGAAATGTATCTGATTACTGCATTTTTGACATTTATGGCGTATTATAAGCACAAGGATAATATTGTAAGATTAATAAAGGGTAATGAAAGAAAAACATATCTGACCAAGAAGAATGAACTGTAATCAGGTTAGAAGAAAGGGAATTTGATATGGCGAAAGTAGGCATAATTGGTGCAGGCAGTTGGGGAATTGCGCTTGCAGTTTTGTTACAGAAGAACGGAAACGAAATTACCGTTTGGTCAGCACTTCAGAATGAAATTGATATGTTAAAGGAATTTCACGAGCAGAAGGAGAAACTGCCCGGTGTAATTCTTTCCGATGAGATGATTTTTACCACTGATTTGGAAGAAGCAGTAAAGGATAAAGAGGTTCTGGTGCTTGCGGTACCGTCTCCCTTTACCCGTAAAACAGCGGCCCAGATGGCGCCTTTTGTAACAAAGGTACAAAAAATCGTAAATGTTGCCAAGGGCATCGAGGATGTTTCACTGATGACCCTTTCCGAAATTATTGAGGAAGAAATTCCGGGAGCCGATGTTTCTGTATTGTCCGGCCCTTCCCATGCGGAAGAAGTAGGAAGAGGAATTCCCACTTCTATTGTTGTAGGTTCTAAAAAGAAGGAAACTGCTGAATATTTACAGAACCTTTTTATGAATGAAGTGTTCCGCGTTTATATCAGCTCAGATGTGCAGGGAATTGAACTTGGGGCAGCCCTTAAGAATGTAGTGGCGCTTGCAGCCGGTATTGCTGACGGCTTAGGCTATGGGGACAATACCAAAGCAGCCCTGATTACCAGAGGAATTGCTGAAATTGCAAGACTTGGTATTCATATGGGATGTAGCCTGGAGACATTTTACGGCCTTACCGGTATCGGTGATTTGATTGTTACCTGTGCATCCATGCATTCCAGAAACCGTCGTGCCGGTATCTTAATCGGTCAGGGAAAGAGTATGGAAGAAGCCATGGATGAAGTGAAGATGGTAGTAGAAGGCGTATACTCTGCAAAAGCCGGTTATGCTTTGTCTAAAAAATATGAAGTCAGCATGCCCATCGTAGAGCAGGTGAATAAGATTTTATTTGAAGGCGCCAGTGCATCCGAAGCAGTGAAAGAACTGATGATGCGCAGTAAGAAAGTTGAAAATATCGATTTAAGGAAGTTTTTAGGTGATAATGTACAGATGCCCTGGTAATTGCCGGGAGTAAAAAGGGGAAAACAATGGGGGATACGAATAACAAAGATGATTTTTGGAACACTTCCGATGATTCTTTTTGGAACAAACCGGTAGTATCTGATGATTGGCTGAAAAATGATACGCAGTTTGAAAAAGAACTGAATCAGGCTACTAAGGATAATCCTTATGCCAGCAGTTCCTGGTCATCCACTTACACAGAACCTGATGAAAAAAAAGACAGCTTTTGGGATTCCGATCCAATGGAGGAACTATACAGAAAAGAGGAACCTTCCGGCTATGAACCGCAGGTGTCAGAGGAAAATCCTTATATATATGAGGGGGAATCAAAGCATGATAATCCCTATACCTATGCAGAGGAAACAGCTCCTTCTGCCAAAGAACAGCCAAAGGAACAGCTTAGGGAGCAGGCTGAACAGTATAATCCGTATGAAAAGAATTATCAGTCTTCCGGGCAGGTATACAGTGAACTTACCGGTGAAAAGAACAACATTCTTACTAAATTTAAGAAATTAAGTAAGAGAAGAAAGTTGTGTATCGGTTTTACAGCCGCTACGGTTCTTTTTGCATTGTTTTTCTTTACTATGGCGCAGGTTGATAAATTTAAAGCCATGGAAGCGATTTTAAATACGAGAGTTGAGACAATTGAAGTCGGAAATAAATTCGTCATTTTCGGGAACAGTGAAGTGACCCTGGAAAGCAGTGCTTACCATGTGGAAAAAGCTGCTCATGTAGAAGGGTTCCCTCAGGATACCATGTTGGTGGCAGTCTGTTGTGTAATCATATCCGAAAACTATATAAGTGATACCACTATAAAGTATCCTTATCTTGGCTTTGATTATGAAGGAGAGACCCTTTATATCAAGGCAAGTTCGAGTTATTCCGTAAATGATTATCTGGTTGATACGAAATTCCATAATAAGGTCTTAAGTCCCTATGGAGAGGGAAACGGGATTACTTCGGAAGGCTATTATTGTTTTATGGTTCCCAAAGGTGCGGAAAACCCCAGAATTTATTTTGAAGAAACGAGGAATAGAAATCATGTCGATGTAACGACAAAGATTTTTGAAAAGGAACTTAATTTTAACCGTTTCTCAAAAGAGCATACGGAAAGTCAGGAGGTAGAATGATGAAAACATTTGTGAAAAATTTTCTGACCTTTATCATATGCGCGGGGTGTGCGTTTGCCGGCCTTATTTCCTTTATTCTTTATTTGATTCAGATTGATGAGCTGAATTACGGTTCTTATAAATTGACAAATCCGAAGATTACGGAGGTTTCTGCAGAACCTCTGGATAAAGAATATGAAGAGTTAAACGTCGAAGGAATGACGACGTATCTGCTTAAAATCAAAGTAGAGAATCCCTATGCGATTGGTATTGATGCCGATAAAATACATTTTATCTACAATACGAATGCGTATGGAGATTATGACTATATGATTTCCGGAGAGGCAGCTTTTGAATTTGGTACCTGGGATCGGGGTTACTACATAAAACCCGGTGAAACCTGTACTTTGTTTAGGCTCATTGCTATTGATGATGCGTGTGAAAAATTTGATTTAATCTTACGTGATTTTGAGTATGAAGATAAACAAACGGTTACCGTAAACTTATAAGGAGGACGAACAGTATGCAACAGTCATTCGGCAGTACAAAGGAATATGTGGCTTCCCAGCAGCTTATGGCAAGTGTAAATGTTGCCATTGCACTGAAGAAACCACTGTTAATTAAAGGCGAGCCCGGAACCGGCAAGACTATGCTTGCAGAAGCCGTGGCGAAGTCACTTAACAAAAAATTAATTATTTGGAACATTAAGTCTACTACCAAGGCCCAGGATGGTCTTTATATGTATGATACCATTCAGAGACTTTATGATGGTCAGTTTGGTGAAGAAGGCGTAGATGATATCTCCAGATATATTAAGCTTGGCAAACTGGGAGAAGCGTTTGACAGTGAAGAGCAGGTAATTCTCTTAATCGACGAAATTGATAAAGCGGATTTGGAATTCCCCAATGACCTTTTATGGGAACTTGACCAGATGGAATTTTATATTCATGAAACCAAAAGAACCGTGATGGCAAAACAGCGTCCCATTGTAATCATTACATCCAATGCGGAAAAGGAACTGCCTGATGCATTCCTGCGCAGATGTATTTTCCATTACATTGATTTCCCGGATGCGGCTTTGATGGAAGAAATTGTAAAAACACATCATCCCGACGTGGAAGAAAACCTTTTAAAGAATGCGATGGACGTTTTTTATCAGATCCGTTCTTTAAAGGATATCAGAAAAAAACCCAGCACTTCCGAACTGATTGACTGGATTAATGCGCTGCAGATTGGTGGTATTTCTGCAGACAGAATCCGTGCTGAACTTCCTTTTGTTGGTGTGATTGTGAAAAAGGATGAAGATTTGGAAGGTTTGAAACAAAGAATCAACTAATCGGAAAGATGCGGTGATACCATGTTCACAAAGTTCTTTTATACCTGTAGGGCGAAAGGACTGCGTGTAACCCTTACGGAATGGCTGACGTTACAGGAGGCCTTGGATAAGGGTCTTGCAGGAAGCAGCCTGACAGATTTTTATTATCTTGCCAGAATGATTCTGGTAAAGAGCGAAACAGATTTTGATAAATTTGATATGGCATTTGAAGAGGTGTTCAAAGGAATCCAGTCGGAAAATGAAGTAACCAAGGCAATGCTCAGATGGTTAGACAAATCAGAACTGATTGAAATGGTAGATGAAGAGGACCGTTTCCGGATGAATGAGCAGGACGGACTTTTTCACGATATGGATAAGGATGAAGTGGAAGCGAAGTTTAAAGAAAGACTCCGTGACCAGGACAGTGAGCACAATGGCGGAAGCTTTTGGATCGGAAGCATGGGTAAAACCTCTTTTGGTAATGCCGGCGGAAATATGGGCGGTATCCGCGTAGGCGGAACTACCGGTTATCAAAGTGCGTTCCAGGTTATCGGTGCACGGAAATACCGTGATTTCAGAGACGACCGCGTACTGGAAAACAGACAGTTCCAGCTGGCCCTTCGAAAGTTAAGACAGTTTTCCACGAAACTGGATATTCCGAAAACGGAACTGGATATTGACGGGACCATTGATAAAACCTGTAATAACGGCGGTTGCTTGCAGATTGTGATGCAAAAGCCCAGGAAGAATGCAGTGAAGCTTCTTTTGTTGATGGATTCCGGCGGAACCATGATTCCTTACAGTAATCTGTTAAATGAATTGTTCCAGTCAGTCAATAAATCCAATCATTATAAGGATGTAAAGGTTTATTATTTCCACAACTGTATTTATTCCAAATTGTACAAAACACCGGAATGCGAAAACGGTGAGTGGATTGATACGGAGTGGATGTTCCGTAACTTAGACAGTGATTATAAAGTAATTATTGTCGGGGATGCGGCCATGGCACCGGAGGAACTTTATTCTACAACAGGAAATTACAGAGGACCCAACGGCGGCCTTTCCGGATATGAATGGCTGATGCTGATGAAAAAGCATTACAAAAAAATCGTATGGCTCAATCCCAAGATGGCACCCGGACATGCACCCTGGCGTGAAGCGGAAACTGCCGTGAAAGCCATGTTCCCCATGTATAAGCTGACTGTGGACGGTTTAAATAAGGCGATGCAAAAGTTAATCAGTAACAAATAAGGAAATCCTTTGCAGATAGACTAAAAAGGTGTATAATATACATTGTTTGTTTGAACGATGCTTGAAATACAGGATTGAAATAGAAGAGAGGATAAAAGAGAAATGACAATTTTTGACGAATTGAAAGCGAGAGGCCTTCTTGCCCAGCTTACGGACGAAGAAGAAATCAAAGAATTAATCAATAACGGAAAAGCAACCTTTTATATTGGTTTTGACCCTACAGCGGATTCCCTTCATGTAGGTCATTTTATGGCACTTTGCCTGATGAAGCGTTTACAGATGGCAGGGAATAAGCCTATCGCATTAATCGGTGGCGGAACTGCTATGATTGGTGACCCTTCCGGAAGAAGTGACATGCGTTCCATGATGACTGTGGAAACCATCCAGCATAACTGCGACTGCTTTAAAGAACAGATGAGCAAATTTATCGATTTTTCCGAAGGCAAAGCCCTGATGGTAAACAATGCTGACTGGCTGCTTGGAAAGAATTATATTGATTTCTTACGTGAGGTAGGACCTCATTTCTCTGTTAACAATATGCTCCGTGCAGAATGCTACAAGCAGAGAATGGAAAAGGGATTGAGTTTCCTTGAATTCAACTATATGATTATGCAGAGCTACGACTTCTATGAGTTATACCAGAAATACGGCTGTAATATGCAGTTCGGCGGTGATGACCAGTGGAGTAATATGCTGGGCGGTACGGAATTAATCCGTAGAAAATTAGGTAAGGATGCCTATGCAATGACCATTACCTTACTTCTGAATTCCGAAGGAAAGAAAATGGGTAAAACCCAGAAAGGTGCTGTTTGGCTTGATCCTAACAAGACCACACCTTTTGAATTCTATCAGTACTGGAGAAATGTTGCGGATGCAGATGTCCTGAAATGTATCCGTATGCTTACCTTCCTTCCTCTTGAAGAAATTGATAAAATGGACGCATGGGAAGGCAGCCAGTTAAATCAGGCAAAAGAAATTCTTGCATTTGAATTAACCAAATTGGTGCATAGCGAAGAAGAAGCGGTTAAGGCACAGGAAAGTGCAAGAGCACTCTTTAGCACCGGTGTAGCGGCTGATATGCCTACTGCAGAGCTTACTGAGGAAGATTTCACAGACGGAAGCATTGATTTAATCAGTGTTCTTTGTAAATCCGGTCTCGTAGCATCCCGTTCCGAAGGAAGACGTGCCATTGAACAGGGCGGCGTAACCTTTGGGGATGACAAGGTAACCGATATTAAGGCTGCTTATGCAAAGGATGTTTTTGCCGGTGAAGGCGTGGTAGTAAAGCGTGGTAAAAAGAACTTCCGCAAAGTGGTAATCAAATAATTTTGCATTCATGTAAACAGGATTCACTTGAGGTAAATACATGAAGTATCATCTCACCAGAAGTAAACGAAAAACAATTGCCATCTCTTTTGACAGGGATGGCAATTTATGCGTCAAAGCACCATATTTTGTCAGCACCCGAACCATAGAGCTTTTTTTGAAAGAGAAAGAAGCGTGGATAAATGCCACCTCTAAACGACTGGAAAACCAAAGAAAGCAGGAACTGTTAACCAGGAGACCGCTGGAAAACGGTGACGTGTTTTCTCTGCTCGGGGACAAGATGACTCTTACCGTAATCAGAGAAGAGAGACAAAGAGGAAAAGTAGTTTCTGCTCCCGGAAGAATCATTTTGCATGTTCCTTTTTCAGCGGATTATGAGATGAAGAGGGAACTGATAGAAAAGTGGTATCGGAAAGAAGCGGCGGAAATCATCCGGCAAAAAGCAGAAGAATTTGCAAAACTGCTGAAGGTTTCCTACGAAGACATCCGTATTAAGGATCAAAAAAGCCGCTGGGGGAGTTGCAGCAGCAAAGGAAATCTGAATTTTAATTACCGGATTATCATGGCACCTGAGGCGGTTTGTGATTATGTGGTGATTCATGAGCTTTGTCATCTGGTTCATATGGATCATTCCCCTGCGTTTTGGAGCCTCGTTGAAAGTGTCTGTCCTACTTACAGACAATATGTGAAGTGGCTGAAAACAAATGGAAAACAATTAAATATTTCTTGAGATATCAGGTCTAAAACAAATCCCTTATCCATATATTGAACTAAGTATGGAAGGGGATTTTTTTATGGACATAAATACAAAAAAAGAATTTGACCTATACAAAGATATTAGGGAAAGATGTAACGGCGAGATTTACATAGGCGTGGTTGGACCGGTGAGATGCGGCAAGTCGACTTTTATCAAACATTTTATGGATTTGATGGTACTGCCTTATATGGAGGATTCCTATGAAAAAGAAAGAGCATTGGATGAACTGCCGCAAAGCGCCAAAGGAAAGACCATCACTACGACAGAACCTAAATTTATTCCGAAAAATGCGGCTGTTATTAAAATGGGAGATTTGACGGATGTAAAGCTTCGTCTGATTGACTGTGTAGGTTATATGGTAGAAGGGGCTGCAGGGCATATGGAAAATGATGCGGAGCGGCTTGTAAAAACACCCTGGTCTAGCGAGGAAATTTCATTTACTTTAGCGGCAGAAGTGGGAACCAGAAAAGTCATTACAGACCATTCTACCATAGGACTTGTGATTACCACGGACGGAAGCTTTGGTGAAATCGGAAGAGAAAATTTCGTGCCTGCAGAAGAAAAAACCATTTTGGAATTAAAGAAACTAAATAAACCTTTTGTTGTTATTTTAAATAGTGCAAGGCCCCATAGCGAAGAGGCCCAAAAACTGGCAGAGGCAATTGCGGAAAAATACGGCGTAAGAGTTCTTCCGCTTAATTGTGAACAATTAAAGAAAGAAGATATTTATTTTATCCTGAAAAGTATTTTATATGAATTTCCTTTATCGCGCATTGAATTTTATATGCCGAAGTGGGTTGAAATGCTTCCTGTTAACCATAAAATTAAAACGGACTTACTTGCGAAGGTGAAAGATATCATGCATAGTTATTCCGTCATCCGTGATGTGGAAGAGTGTCCCATTGAAATGGAAAGCGAATATATTAAAGCAGGCAGATGTGAAAATCTTTCCCTTTCGGACGGTCTTGTAAAGATAATCCTTGATATGGATGAAACGTATTATTTCGAAATGTTAAGTGAACTTACCGGAGAATCTATTCATAACGAGTACCGGCTTTTACAGGTTCTGAAGGAAATGGCAATGATGAAAAAAGAGTATGGCAAGGTACTTTTTGCACTGGAAAGTGTCAGAAGAAGCGGATATGGCGTGGTAAAGCCCTCGAAAGAAGAAATCAGACTGGAAAATCCGGAAATCACCAGGCACGGAAATAAGTTTGGAGTCAAAATTAAGGCTGAAAGTCCCAGCATCCATATGATTAGGGCTAATATTGAAACGGAAATCGCACCTATCGTCGGAAGTGAAGAACAGGCCCGGGATTTAATCCGTTATATTTCGGAAACCAAGGATGAAAAGGAAGGAATCTGGCAGACTAATATCTTCGGAAAAACAGTGGAGCAGCTGGTCAGTGACGGGATTACCGGTAAATTGTCCGTCATCGGAGAAGAAAGCCAGCAAAAACTGCAGGAGACCATGCAAAAAATCGTGAATGATTCTAATGGCGGAATGGTTTGCATTATTATCTGACAGAATGTTCAGAAACTTTCTTTTTCTATTTTCAAGTTTTCAAACTTATGTTAAAATTATAATACGCAAATGCGAAAAACTATATAGGTTACGGAGGAAAAAATCATGGAGAAGAAAAGTAACGTTACGATTAAAAGTATCGTAGCAATCGGTATCGGTGCGGCACTGTTTTTTGTAGTTGGCCGTTTTGTGGCAATTCCTATTTTTGCTAACACAACAGCGAATCTGCAGTATGGTATTTTATCAGTGTTCAGTATCATTTTCGGGCCCCTTGTAGGTGCGCTTGCAGGCTTTATCGGTCATACCCTGATCGACTTATCCTGGGGCGGTCCCTGGTGGAGCTGGATTATTGCATCTGCAGTATTTGGTCTTATTATGGGTCTTACCAAGAAAAAGATTGACATTGATAACGGTGTCTTCGGTAAGAAAGAAATTAGCATCTTCAATGTGGCACAGATTATTGCACATGCAATCTGCTGGATTGTTGTTGCATCTTCCTTGGATGTACTTATTTACAAAGAAGATATTACCAAGTTAGTTGGCCAGAGTCTCATTGCCTTTAGTGCAAATGTGATTACCACAGCAATCGTTGGTACTGCTTTATTACTTGCTTATGCAAAAACAAGAACCAAAGCAGGAAGTCTTAAGAAAGAAGATTAATCTATGAAAGAACCCATTATATCGTTTAAGGATTATTCCTATCAGTATCGTGCGCAGGCTGCGCCTACGATTATGGATATCAATCTCGAGATATATAAAGGGGAAAGGGTAATTATTGTTGGGCCTTCAGGGTGTGGTAAAAGCACCCTGGCCCATTGCCTGAATGGATTAAATCCCTTTAGTTATCCCGGAGAAAGTAAAGGAAGCCTGACTATTTGCGGTATGGAAGCTGCAACGTCAGGTATTTTTCAGTTGAGCAGATTTGTAGGTACCGTATTACAGGATACGGACGGTCAGTTTATCGGTATGACGGTACTTGAGGATATTGCATTTTCTATGGAAAATGATTGTATCCCGCAAGAAGAATTAATTACAAAGACCCATGCAGAAGCACAGAGAGTCGGTCTTTTGCACAAATTACAGGATGCACCCCATGCGCTTTCCGGAGGACAGAAGCAAAGAGTTTCCATGGCCGGTGTTATGGTGAATCAGGTTCCGGTTTTATTGTTTGACGAACCACTGGCGAATTTAGACCCTGCGGCAGGCAGGGATGCCATGGAATTAATTGATAAACTACAAAAAGATGGTGATAAAACGGTTATTATCATAGAGCATCGTTTGGAAGATGCCATGTATTTTGGTGCAGACCGTATCATCATGATGGAAAACGGCAAAATCATTAACGATTCCACCCCGGAAGAGTTATTTTTATCGGATAAATTAGTGAAAGCCGGTATACGTGAACCGCTTTATCTGACTGCTTTAAAATATGCAAAGGTTCCCCTTACGGCAGATTTAAAACTTGAAAATTGGAAGAGTCTGACCCTTAGCGAAGCAGAGAAACAAAAAATAAGGGATTGGTTCTTTGAACAAAAAGAAAAAGAAGCGCCGCCTCTAAAGAACGAAGTTCTAAAGGTAGAGAATCTTCATTTCGGCTATACCCCGGAGGTAGAAAATCTTTCGGATATCTCCTTTACCGTACGGGAAGGGGACATGATCAGTATCGTCGGTAAAAACGGCGCAGGAAAAAGTACCATGGCCAAGCTTCTTTGCGGTTTTGAAAAGCCCGGCAAAGGAAGCATGTATTTGTACGGCCGTGATATGGCGGAGGATACCATTAAAGAGCGTGCATCCTCCATTGGCTATGTGATGCAAAATCCCAATCAGATGATCAGTAAGCCCATGATTTTTGATGAAGTGGCTTTAAGTCTTGTGATGCAGAAGCTGCCGGAAGAAGAAATCAAAGAAAGAGTCCATGAAACGCTGAAGATTTGCGGTTTATACGAGTTCAGGAACTGGCCTGTCAGTGCCCTTAGCTACGGTCAAAAGAAAAGGGTTACCATAGCAAGTATCTTGGTTTCCAGACCCAAGATAATTATATTGGACGAGCCTACAGCCGGACAGGATTTCAGACATTATACGGAAATTATGGAGTTTTTAAAGGAGCTGAACGAAAAAGGATATACGGTTCTGATGATTACCCATGATATGCACCTGATGCTGGAATATACTACAAGAAGCATTGTTTTTTCGGAAGGAAAAAAGATTGCGGATACCACACCGCAGAAGTTATTTGCAGATGCAGCATTGTTAGAACAGGCCAGCCTTAAGGAGACTTCTTTATATCATTTGGCGGATATGTGCGGAATTGATAAAGAAGCGTATATCAGGGCATTTATTGAATATGATAGGGAGGTACGGAGATGAGTGCAGCACTTTCTTATATCAAAAAAGATTCTCCCATTCATAATCTGACAGGAAGCACGAAGTTTATCTTTTTCTTCGTATGGAGTCTGGCAGCCATGCTGACCTTCGATACGAGGGTGTTGGCGGTGATGTTTCTGTTTGGCATTGTTTTCTTTAAGATGTCAAAGCTAACTTGGGAGAATATCAGGTTTGCCGTATATTTCATGCTATGGCTGATCGTTGTAAACATTTTGGCACTTTTTTTGTTTGCACCGGAACAGGGCGTATCCATTTACGGTACGCGGACGGAAATTGTTCATTTGTTTTGGCGTTACTCCCTGGTATGGGAAGAACTTTTTTATCTTTTTAATTTCACCATGAAATTCATGGCAGTAATCCCTACGGCGCTTTTATTTATATTGACTACTAATCCCAGTGAATTTGCGGCCAGCTTAAATAAAATCGGCGTCAGCTATAAAGTGGGATATTCGGTTGCCATTGCACTTCGTTATATCCCGGACGTTCAAAGGGATTTCAGGGAGATTTCCCAGGCCCAGCAGGCAAGAGGAATTGACCTGAGTAAGAAGGATAAATTGGTGGACAGGCTGAAGAATTCGGCGGCCATTTTGTTTCCCCTGGTACTTTCCAGCTTAGACAGAATTGAAGTGATTTCCAACGCAATGGAACTGCGGGGATTTGGCAAAAACAAAAAAAGAACCTGGATTGTGGAAAGACCTTTTACCAAAGCGGATTATCTGGCAATCGGAATTGCGTTTTTGGCGCTTGTAATATCTATTGTTTTTATGTGTATTAACGGCGGAAGATTTTTCAATCCGTTTATTTAAATTATTATATCAAAAGGAGAATGACTATGAACCAGATTTACCAGAAAGTATTAGACTGTTATGAAAGCATCAAAGAAAGAATTCCCTTTACACCGAAGGTAGCACTCGTACTTGGTTCCGGGCTTGGAAACTATGCAGACACCATGGATGTGAAAGCAGAAATCGATTATAGCGAAGTTAAGGATTTCCCGGTTTCTACCGTACCCGGCCATGCAGGGAAATTTATCTTCGGTTATGTGGGAGACGTGCCTGTGGTTTGTATGAAGGGCCGTGTGCACTATTATGAAGGATATCCGATTTCTGATGTAGTACTTCCCGTGAGACTGATGAAAATGATGGGCGCTGAAATTTTATTCCTCACCAATGCATCCGGCGGTATAAATCCTTCTTTCGGAGCCGGTGATTTTATGCTCATTGAGGACCATATTTCCTGCTTTGCCCCGAATCCTTTAATTGGTGCAAATATCGACGAATTCGGCGTGCGTTTCCCTGATATGAGTACAGTATATGATAAAGAATTACAGGATAAGATTAAACAGGCTGCTCATGTGAACAGTATTGATTTAAAGAAAGGAATCTATGTACAGCTGACAGGCCCTTCCTTTGAATCCCCTGCAGAAATTAAGATGCTCCGCACCTTAGGCGCTGACGCAGTAGGTATGAGTACCGTAGTAGAAGCAATTGTTGCGAATCATATGGGTATGAAGATTTGCGGTATTTCCTGTGTGGCAAATCTGGCGGCAGGAATGACAGAGAATCCTTTAACCCATGAAGAAGTACAGGCAGCGGCAGACGAAGCAGCACCTTTATTTAAGAAGCTGGTAACAGAATCGATTATTTCTTTTTAAGTGATAGGTTGGATTCATGAAGAATGATGTGATAGGAGTCTGTTATGGAAACAAAGATGAATTTAGAAAATATTCCTGTTCAGGAACTGATTAAATCTGCACTTTTAGCACGTAAAAAGTCCTATAGTCCGTATTCGTCCTTTCAGGTAGGTGCGGCAGTACTTACAGTGGATAACAGGATTTATACCGGATGTAATATTGAAAATGCAGCATACAGTCCGGGAATTTGTGCGGAAAGAAATGCTATTTATAAGGCAGTCAGTGAAGGCGTAAGGAAATTTTTAGCGATTGCTGTAGTTGGCGGTGCCAAAGACGAACCGGATACCTATGCATTTCCCTGCGGTGTTTGCAGACAGGTGATGCGCGAATTTACAAAGCCGGAAGAATTCGTGATTATTGTAGCAAAAAGTACAGAGGATTATCGGATTTATACATTAGAGGAATTGTTACCGGACAGTTTTGGACCGGATCACTTAGCCTAAAGGAAAAGAGGAAATCAAACATGCAAATCAGATTTTATCATGCAAGAATCTTAACGATGGAAGATGGAAAGGATATCTTTCAGGGAGAAGTGTGGACCGGTGATGACAAGATTATTTTCGTCGGCAGCACGGAAGAAGCGGCTGTGAAATTAGCAGAGAATACCATTGTCTTTGACGAAGAAATCGATTGTGAAGGGAATCTTTTGATGCCCGGCTTTAAGAATGCACATACTCATTCGGGTATGACCCTTTTGCGTTCCTTTGCAGATGATTTGCCCCTTGCTGAGTGGCTGAATAACCGGGTATTTCCTATCGAAGCACAAATGACCGCTACGGACATTTATGAGCTTAGTAAGCTGGCTGTACTGGAATATTTAACCAGTGGTATTACGGCAGTATTTGATATGTATTTAACACCGGAAAGCATTGCGGATGCTTTTGATGATATGGGAATGCGCTGTGTACAGGTTGGGGCAGTTAATAATTTCAGTCAGTCTCCCGAACTGGTTGAGGAAATGTATTTAAAATTGAATGCAAAGAGCCCCTTACAGTCTTATATGCTGGGGTTCCATGCGGAATATACCTGTTCTAAGGAACTGCTTGAAAAAATAGCTAAACTGGCGCAGAAATATCAGGCTCCCGTATTTACCCACCTGGCGGAGACACAGGCAGAAGTGGACGGATGTGTGGAAAGATACGGAAAAACACCTTTGGCATTCCTTGATTCCCTGGGAATGTTTGATTACGGCGGTGGCGGATATCATTGTGTATATATGTCCGAAGAGGATATCCGGATTATGAAGGATAAAGGACTTTTTGCGGTTAGTAATCCCGCTTCAAACTTGAAACTGGCAAGCGGTATCGCACCAATCAGCGCGTTTTTGGAAGCAGGCGTACCGGTAGCACTTGGTACGGACGGACCTGCCAGCAACAACTGTCTTGATATGTTCCGTGAAATGTTCTTGGTTACGGCACTTGCCAAAGTAAGAGAGGCAGATGCTTCAGCCGTTGATGCCATGGAAGTACTTAAAATGGCAACCGTAAACGGTGCACTTGCCATGGGACTGAAGGAAGCGGATGTACTTGCAAAAGGAAAACTGGCGGATATGATTTTACTTGATTTAAACCAGCCCAATATGCAGCCTCTTAATCATATTGCGAAGAATATCGTTTACAGCGGTAGCAAGCAAAATGTAAAAATGACTATGATTGCAGGAAAAATCCTGTATAGGGACGGCGAGTTTAAGACTGCTGATATGCCCCAAGATATTTATCAAAAAGCCAATGATATTATCGGCAGATTTAAATAATCCCGGGGCGCTAATGCGGAAGGGAATTAAAAATAGGGAACAATTAATAAAGGGAATAAAGAATGGAATACTTTATATTTATAATATTTGCAGTAGCGGTACTGTTGTTTATCCTTGCGAAGGGGTATATTGATTTCAAAAGAGAAGAAAAAACGTTTATCAATCGGTTATATCAAAATTACGGCAAGGAAAAGATAAAAGAGTATAAGCCGGAAAGACTTGTTAATATCCCGGGATATTATGAAAAACATCCGGAAGATTTTCAAATTGATGATATTACTTTTAATGATTTAAATTTGTTAAATCTTTTTATGGAAATGAACAGTACCTACAGTGCGGCAGGCGAAGAATATCTTTATCATTTACTCAGGACACCTGATTTTTCAAAAGAACAACTGCAAAGAAAAGAAGAGATAATCCGATTTTTTATGACCCATCACGACGAGCGTGTAAAATGTCAGTTCTTATTCCACAAACTGGGAAATACCGGTAAATTCTCTATCTATGATTATCTGGAGTTTTTGGATGATTTAGGGGAGCGAAAGAACTTAAGACACTATTTGGCGTTACTTGCAGTTGCGGTTTCTGTTGTAGTAATGTTTGTAGATTTGCCGATTGGTCTGGCCTTGCTTATCAGTGCTTTTGTATGGAATATTATGTCCTATTTTAAGTTTAAAGCAGAGGTGGATCCTTATATTACCAGTTTTTCCTATATCAACAGGATGTTAAGTGTGGCTACCAAAATGCTTGATATTAAGCTTCCCATACTAAAAAATGAATGGGAGGAGCTTAAAGAATGCGTCCGTGAAATGGGGAAATATAAAAGAGGCGACTTTTTATTGATGTCACCTACCAGAATGGCAGCATCCGGTAATCCTTTAGATATTCTTTTGGATTATCTGAGAATGGTATTCCATTTGGATTTACTGCAGTTTAATAAGATGCTTCGTGCCGTTCGGGAGCAAAAGGACAGTATTGACAGAATGATTTCCATTTTAGGCGAAATGGAAGCGCTGATTGTTGTGGGTGCCTATCGGACGAAGAAAGCTGCTTATTGTGTACCTGAATTTAAGGAGTTACATGAATTAAAAGCAGTGGAACTGTATCACCCTTTATTGGAGCAGCCGGTAAAGAATGATATTACGGTAAACAGAAGTGTATTAATTACAGGCTCAAATGCATCAGGAAAGTCTACGTTTTTAAAAACCCTGGCACTGAACCAGATTTTGGCGCAGACCATCCATACTGTGTTTGCAGATGCTTATCAGACCTTTTTTACAAGGGTATGCTCATCCATGGCGCTTCGCGATGATTTAGAAGGCGGTGACAGCTATTACATGGTAGAAATAAAGGCTTTAAAGAGAATTATGGCCATGGTAGCAACAGATGGGGCCCCTGTTTTGTGTTTTGTTGATGAAGTGTTAAGAGGAACCAATACGGTGGAAAGAATTGCAGCATCCACACAGATCCTCAGGTCTTTAAATGACGGAAACTGCTTATGCTTTGCGGCAACCCATGATATAGAACTGACACATCTTTTAGAAAAAGAATTTGAGAATTATCACTTTAAGGAAGAAATTGAAGGAAATGATATTTCCTTTAGTTATAAGCTTTTAGCCGGACGGGCCGGATCAAGAAATGCAATTAAACTGCTTGGCATTATGGGCTATGATGAAAAAATGATTGCAGATGCCGAAATGCTTGCGAATACGTTTATAAAGACAGGCAAGTGGGGCATTGGTCTTGACGAATAAACTAAGCAATGATATGATATTTTACAGTGAAATCGGAAGTGGAAAGAAAGGCTTGGAATATTATGCAGAATCTTGTATTATTTGCAAATTCATTTTTATCATATTTACTTTTAATGGCGATAATCGTGGTAATTGCTGCGGTTGGAATTGTCATCGGAATCACTATGCGCAAGAATAAAAACCGTAAAGAAAAAGCGTTGGCAGAAGCAGAGGCAGTGGTATCCGAAACAGCAGAATAAGAGACCAAAAAGTGTTCGAAAGAACACTTTTTTACTTCATAGGAAATCCCTACGATGTAAATAAGGGAAGATGCGCAGCTCGCGGAAAGGAACCGGAATATGAAGCAATTTGAATATATTTTTTGGGATGTTGACCAGACATTACTGGATTTTGAAAAATCAGAGGATTATGCACTGAAATATACTTTCCGTAAATATGGCAGAATGATAGACCAGAGTATTGTGCGCCTGTATTCCGGAATTAATGATTCCTATTGGAAGCGTCTTGAAAAAGGCGAAATTACCAAAGCCGAAGTTTTACGGGGACGTTTCGTGACCTTATTTGAAAAATTACAGATTACCGATGTTTTAGTTGAAGAGTTTGCAGCGGTTTATCAGAAAGCACTGGGAAGTGTATACTATTATCGTGATGATTCTTTTTTGCTTTGTAATGAGCTTCGAAGAGATTTCAAGCAGTATGTAGTCACAAACGGTGTCACCAAAACCCAGGAAAGTAAACTGAAATTGTCGGGATTTAATCGTGTAATGGACGATATTTTTATATCTGAGACGGTAGGAGCCCCCAAACCTGCCACTGAATTTTTTGAATATTGCTTTTCCGCGATTCCCGGTTTTTCCAAAGAAAAAGCAATTATCATCGGTGATTCTTTAAGTAGTGATATGTTAGGCGGCAATAATGCGGGAATTAGTTGTTGTTGGTACAACCCCACAGGGGAAGTGCCGGAAGGTGAGTTGTATTCCCAATTAAGGATCGATTATGAAATCCGTAATTTATGGGAAATTAAAGATATTTTGTACGGAAGATATTGTTAGAAAGAGGTAAGAAAATGACACTAAAAGTTGCAGACAGAATGAAAAATTATGAAGCCGGAATTTTTCAGGTTTTAAATGAAAAAAAAGAAGAAGTAGAAAAAACAGGCAAAAAGGTATATAACCTTTCCGTAGGGACGCCTGATATTAAGACCCCTCAGCATATTATAGATGCTGTAGTAAAAGCGGCAGGCGATGCAGAAAATTATAAATATGCATTAAAGGATTTACCGGAATTGATAAGGGCAGTCATTGACAGATATAAAGCACGTTATCAGGTAACCTTAAAGGAAGATGAAATAACGTCCGTTTACGGCTCCCAGGAAGGTATCGCCCATATCGGTCTGGCACTTTGTAATCCAGGAGATGTAGTCCTGGTACCCAATCCCGGCTATCCGATTTTTGAAATCGGGCCTTCTCTTGCCTGCGCTGAAATAGTTACCTATCCGTTAACGGGGGAAAATCAATATTTACCTGACTTAGATGCCATTGACGAAGAAACCCGTAAAAGAGCCAGATTTATGATTGTGTCTTATCCTTTAAATCCGGTATGTAAAACAGCGCCCGATTCCTTTTATGAAAAGCTGATTCCCTGGGCGAAGGAAAACGACATTATTATCCTTCATGATAATGCTTATTCTGATATTATCTATGATGGAAAAGTCGGAAAATCGATTTTATATTTTGAAGGGGCAAAGGATATCTGTGTAGAATTTTATTCTTTATCCAAAAGCTTTAACTATACCGGAGCCAGAGTTGGTTTCCTTACAGGAAATGCACAGCTGGTTCAAACCTTTAAAAGACTTCGCAGCCAAATTGACTACGGAACCTTTTTACCTGTCCAGTATGGTGCGATTGCAGCCCTTACAGGTCCGGATGATTTCGTGAAAGAGCAGTGTAAGGAATACCAGAGAAGAAGAGATGCCTTATGCGGCGGTCTGCGCAGCATCGGCTGGGAGATTCCCGACAGTGAAGGCAGTATGTTTGCCTGGGGACCGATTCCGGAAGGTTATGAGGATGATGTGGCTTTTGTAATGGAACTTCTGGAAAAATCAGGGGTCCTTTGTACCCCCGGTAGCAGCTTCGGAAGCCTCGGAAAAGGACATGTACGTTTCGCTCTTACCATGCCGGTAGAGGAGCTTGAAAAAGCTGTTTTGGCAGTGAAAGAATCCGGTATGATCCGTAAATAACCGAAAAATCAATCGTAATTTAATTTCATCGTGTATGAAAAAGCAGGGAATGGGTAAAATAACCAAAATAATCCATTCCCTTTTAGTTACATTTTTATTTCGATTCCGTTGACATTATATGTAGTACACATTATACTATTAATTACACAATATATAGAATAGCTAAAAGCGGGAATACTAGATTTGGTATCAATATATAGTGAATCTTTTACGAAAGAAGCAGAAGTATTTGCTTCTTTTGGACGTTTAAAGTATGGAATGGAGGAAAAAATGAGTAATCACGCGGAAACTCAAAAAGATGTAATCAAATACGGAGATTTGTTTAAGCCTATTAACAACGTAAAGGTGATTAAAAAGGACGGCAGTCTGGAAAACTTTAATGTTCAGAAGGTTATTGATGCAGTAGGTAAGAGTGCGTATCGTGCCCTTACGAAATTTACCGATGACGAAAAGAGTCATATTTGTCAATATGTAGTGGATAAGGTAAATGAACTGGGACAGGACAAAATTCCGATTCCGATTATGCACAACATCGTTGAGAGCGCTTTGGAAGAGGTTAAGCCTATTGTTGCAAAGAGTTACCGCGATTATCGGAACTATAAACAGGACTTTGTCCGCATGATGGATGATGTATACAAAAAGAGCCAGTCCATTATGTATGTAGGCGACAAAGAGAATGCAAATACCGACAGTGCCCTGGTATCTACCAAGAGAAGTCTGATTTTCAATCAGTTTAATAAAGAACTTTACCAGAAATTCTTTATGACTACCGAAGAAATCCAGGCATGTCGTGACGGTTATATTTATGTACATGATATGTCTGCAAGACGTGATACCATGAACTGCTGTCTGTTTAACGTATCTAACGTTCTTTCAGGCGGATTTGAAATGGGTAATATCTGGTACAATGAACCCAAAACCCTGGATGTTGCTTTTGACGTTATCGGTGATATCGTTTTAAGTGCCGCCAGCCAGCAGTATGGTGGTTTTACCGTACCTGAAGTAGACAAAATTTTAGAGCCCTATGCGGAAAAAACCTATCAGAAGAGCCTTGAAAAATATGCCCGTCTGGGTATTGATGAAGAAACTGCACAGGCAGAAGCTTTTGCTGACGTAAAGAGAGAGTTTGAGCAGGGCTTCCAGGGCTGGGAATATAAGTTTAATACCGTAGCAAGCAGCCGAGGTGATTATCCTTTCATTACCGTAACTGCAGGTATCGGTACCGGACGTTTTGCACGTCTTGCTACCATTTCGCTTTTAAATGTACGTAGAAGAGGACAGGGTAAGAAGGAATGCAAGAAACCCGTTCTTTTCCCTAAGATTGTATTTTTATATGATGAAAACCTCCATGGACCCGGTAAGGAGCTGGAGGATGTATTTGATGCAGGTGTGAAATGCTCTGCAAAGACCATGTATCCTGACTGGTTATCCCTCACAGGAAAAGGTTACATTGCCAGCATGTACAAGCAGTATGGTAAGGTAATTTCCCCTATGGGATGCCGTGCATTCCTTTCACCCTGGTATGAAAGAGGCGGTATGCACCCTGCAGATGACAAAGATGAACCTATCTTTGTTGGACGTTTTAATATTGGTGCGGTTTCCTTACATTTACCTATGATTCTTGCAAAATCCAGACAGGAAAGCAGAGATTTTTATGAAGTTTTGGATTACTATTTGAATCTGATCCGTCAGCTTCATATCAGAACCTATGCTTACCTTGGAGAAATGCGTGCCTCCACCAATCCCCTTGCTTATTGTGAAGGCGGATTCCTTGGCGGAAACTTAAAATTACAGGATAAGATTAAGCCGATTTTAAAGGCAGCAACAGCAAGCTTCGGAATCACGGCATTTAACGAATTACAGGAGCTTTATAACGGCAAATCACTTGTAGAAGACGGCGCGTTTGCCCTTGAAGTATTAGAGCATATTAACAAGAAGATCGAAGAATTCAAAGAAGAAGACGGTAATTTATATGCAATCTACGGCACACCTGCCGAAAGCTTATGCGGTCTTCAGGTGAAGCAGTTCAGAGCGAAATACGGAATTATCGAAGGTGTTTCCGATAGGGAATATGTTTCCAACAGTTTCCACTGTCATGTAGCAGAGGATATTACCCCTATCCAGAAACAGGATTTAGAATACAGATTCTGGGAGCTTAGTAATGGCGGAAAAATCCAGTACGTAAAGTATCCCATCGATTATAACATTGAAGCCATTAAAACATTAATCAGAAGAGCAATGGAACTTGGTTTTTACGAAGGTGTGAACCTTTCTCTTGCTTATTGTGATGATTGCGGCCATCAGGAACTTGAAATGGATGTTTGCCCCAAATGCGGAAGCACAAATTTAACCAAAATTGACAGAATGAATGGTTATCTTTCTTATTCCCGTGTACATGGGGATACCAGATTAAATGAAGCCAAAATGGCAGAAATTGCAGAAAGGAAGAGTATGTAAGGCATGAGATATCATAATATTACGAAAGATGATATGTTAAACGGTGACGGCTTACGCGTGGTTCTTTGGGTTGCCGGCTGTACTCATTGCTGCAAGGATTGTCAGAACCCGATTACCTGGGATCCCAATGGCGGATTATTATTTGACGAAGCTGCGAAACAGGAGATTTTTGAGCAGTTAGACAAATCTTATATTTCCGGAATTACATTCTCCGGCGGTGACCCGCTTCATGCGGCAAACCGTTTGGAAGTGAGAAATTTAATGGCGGAAATTAAAGAAAAATATCCGGGCAAGACGATTTGGATGTATACCGGCGATTCCTGGGAAAAAATCATGCATTATGCAATTATGCAGTATGTGGACGTACTTGTAGACGGAGAATTCGAAGCAGATAAAAAGGACGTAAAGCTTCTTTGGAAAGGAAGTAAAAATCAAAGAGTCATTGATGTTCAGAAGACCCTTGCACAGACTGACCCGTTAATCCCCGTTCTTCATTGTGGAGATTATTCATAAAAATACCGCTTGAGAAAATGGAGGAATACATATGGAAACCATCAGAATTAAATATTTTACTGACAAAATTGATAAATTAACTTATATTGACGGTAAATCCGACTGGATTGATTTACGTGCGGCTGAAGATGTCGATTTGAAGCAGGGTGAGTTTAAATTAATTCCCTTAGGTGTAGCAATGCAATTACCGAAAGGCTTTGAAGCGCATATCGTTCCCAGAAGTTCTACCTTTAAAAATTTCGGAATCATCCAGACCAATCACCAGGGGGTAGTTGATTGCTCTTATTGCGGAGACAATGACCAGTGGTTTATGCCCGTGCTTGCAGTGCGTGATACCCATATTTCCTGTAACGACAGAATTTGTCAGTTCAGAATTATGGAAAATCAGCCGAAAATCTGCTTTGATGAAGTGGAAGCATTAGAAGGCGCAGACAGAGGCGGATTTGGCAGCACCGGTAAACAATAAAATATTTTAATCGAATAATCAGTATAATCAGGCTCCTTTTTCCACATAATGGTACTATACCAAGTGTGTGGAAGAAGGAGTTTTTTATGTCTGATTTAAGAAATGAAAATTCAAATAATGTATCTGCGAAAATGAGTACTTCCTTACAGGAAAATATGAACTATTTAAGCAGGGAACTGGCTGTAGGGGAAAGCTTTGACCTGGTATATCGTGTCATCCGGATGGCCGGACGTGAAGCATGTCTTTATTTTGTGGATGGTTTTTGTAAAGATGATTCCGTGCAGCGTGTTTTGCAGCTTTTTATGGAGTTGAAACCGGAGTCTTTACCGGAATCTGCCCATGAAATTTCAAAATGTTGTATTCCCTACGGTGAAGTGGATTTGCAAAATGACTGGGATAAAATTATTTATTTTATTTTGTCCGGAGTAAGTGCACTTTTTGTTGACGGATATGATAAATGTATTTTGATTGATACCAGAACTTATCCTGCAAGAAGCGTTTCTGAACCGGAAAAAGATAAAGCACTTCGTGGTTCCAAAGACGGTTTTGTGGAAACCATTGTATTTAATACGGCTTTAATCAGACGGAGAATCCGTTCCCCTTATTTAAGGATGGAAATGCTTCAGGCAGGAGAGTCATCCAAAACGGATATTGTGCTTTGCTATATGGACAACCGGGTGGATAAGGATTACCTTAACAATATCAGAAAGCGTATTGGGCAGGTAAAAGTAGATGCCCTAACCATGAACCAAGAGAGTTTAGCGGAATGTCTTTATCAGGAACGCTGGTACAATCCGTTTCCCAAATTTAAATACACAGAAAGGCCGGATGCGGCAGCTGCTCATGTACTGGAAGGAAATATTATTATTTTGGTGGATAATTCACCCTCCGCAATGATTACACCGACTTCTGTTTTTGACATCATAGAAGAAGCGGATGATTATTATTTCCCGCCCATTACCGGTACCTATCTAAGATTATCACGGATGCTGATTGCGATATTAACTTATATTTTGACTCCAACCTTTTTGCTGCTGATGCAAAATCAGGAACTGATTCCGAAAGGACTTTCCTTTATCACTATCAAAGAGCAGGTTAATGTACCGATTGTTTTACAATTTCTCATATTAGAGCTGGCAATTGACGGATTAAGACTGGCGGCTGTAAACACCCCGAACATGTTAAGTACACCGCTTAGTATCATGGCAGCGCTGGTGCTGGGAGAGTTTTCCGTAAATAGTGGGTGGTTTAATTCAGAAATCATGCTTTATATGGCATTTGTTGCTTTGGCCAGTTATACCCAGGCTAATTATGAACTTGGATATGCAATGAAATTTATGCGGATTTTAAATTTACTATTAACGCAGATACTGGGAATCTTCGGATATATCTTTGCAATTGTATTGTTTCTATTCTTTGTTGCTACAAATAAGACGGTATCCGGAAGAAGTTATCTGTATCCACTGATTCCCTTCCATTTTCATTCATTGACAGACAGAATCTTCCGGAAACGATTACCGGGGGCTAAGGAATAAAAAACCTAACAACTTTTTGACAAAAAAATATTGAAAGTATAGGGTCAAAATGATATGATAACTTTGATTGCGAAAGTAATTTATTCGGGAGAAGAGCTACTTCTCCTGAATATTAGATACTTTCAATAACGATGCATACTTATGCAGAAAAGAGGATATATGAGCCAATTCAAAATTATTACTAACACCACAGCTGACCTTCCTTCAGAATTTATTGCGGAAAACAAGTTAGGACTTGTTCATTTTAATTATATTCTGGATGAAGTATCCTATGGTGCTGAGAATGAACTTGATTGGAAAGAATTTTACCGATTAATGAGAGAAGAAGAAAAAATGCCTACAACCTCTCAGGTAAATCCGGACCAGTATAAAGAAATATTTGAAAAATACTTAAAGGAAAACAAAGAACTGCTTTATCTTTCTTTTTCATCCGGGCTTAGCGGTTCCTGTCAGAATGCACATCTTGCGGCACGCGAAGTGATGGAAGAGAATCCTGAAGCAAAGATTGTAGTGGTGGATACCTTATGTGCATCCATGGGAGAAGGTTTATTGGTATACAAAGCACTTCAGATGCAGAAAGATGGTCTTTCAATTGATGAAGTAAAAGAAAAAGTAGAAGAATTAGTGCCCCATTTGGTGCATATCGTAACCGCAGATGATTTGTTCCATTTACATAGAGGCGGCCGTGTCAGCAAAGCCAGCGCAGTAGTAGGAACGATTGTAGGAATTAAACCCATTATTCATGTAAATGACGAAGGTAGATTAATTGCCATCGGTAAATGCAGAGGACGTAAAAAATCCTTACTTGAATTGGTGAATTACATGGAAAAGAATATGGGAAGCTATGCAGATAAGAATGATATTATTTTTATCAGTCATGGGGATGCCTATGAAGATGCATGCTTCGTGAAGGAAGAAATTACCAAGCGTTTCGGAATTAAGGACTTTATGATTCACAATATCGGTCCTACCATCGGCGCCCATTCCGGCCCCGGTACCATTGCCCTTTTCTTTGAAGGGGAACAAAGATAATTTTTATTTAAGATAACTATATTTCATTTTCATGAAAAAAGCACCCATTCGGGTGCTTTTTTCATGAAAATGAAAGTACTGACTAGTTACACTGATCAAAGCCCGGATTGAAAGCATAGAAGTTTTGGGAATCCAGTTTATCCTGAACGATACGCAGAGCTTCTCCGAAACGCTGGAAATGTACAATTTCACGTTCCCGCAAAAAGCGGATGGGTTCACAGATATCATTATCGTGTACCAGTCTTAAAATATTGTCATAGGTAGTGCGGGCCTTTTGTTCTGCAGCCATATCCTCAAAAAGGTCGGTGATAATATCACCTTTAGACTGGAAAACACAGGCATTAAAGGGAACGCCGCCTGCTGCCTGGGGCCATAAACCGATGGTATGATCCACATAATATTTATCAAAACCGGATTCTTCAATTTCTTCCATGGAAAGGTTTTTGGTAAGCTGGTGAACCATGGCTGAGATCATTTCCATATGGGCCAGTTCCTCCGTGCCGATGTCTGTTAAAATCGCAGAAACTTCACGGTAAGGGGAACTGTATCTTTGGGACAAATAACGCTGGCTGGCAGCAAGTTCTCCGTCAGGTCCGCCAAACTGGCTCATAATCACCTGGGCAAGCTTGGCATTAGGCTCTTTGATTGAAACAGGGAACTGTAATCTTTTTTCATAACTCCACATATATTAACATTCTCCTTCCCATGGCCAGGGCTGCATTGCCCACAACCATTCTTTATGATTTCCTGCATCTGCATCCTGGATTCTTAAAGGACCGTATTTCATGGCATATTCCTTCATGGCCTGATTTTTGAGGCGTACATAATGCTTTAAATATTCCATGGCTTCGCAATCCGTGGGATGGGTATCTAAATACAAATTCATTTCAACAATAACAAAATCAATGATACCGATATCGTGAAAAAGCATTTCTTTTTCAGAATTCATCATATTACTCATTTGACGCATCTCCTTCCTGAAAAAGGTTTATCAAGCTCGGGGAAGATGGTTCCTTTATGGTACCCTTTATCCAAATCTTCGCAGATTTTTGTCAGGGTCTGCCATGGAACATAGGCCATGGCAATGGGAAATTTTTCAAAATATTCATTAAAACTATAATCCTGCATGATTTCCTCACATAATTATTTCGATTGTTTAATAATATTTTATGTTATGAAGAATATTTTGGTTACATAAGTTCTTGATTTCCTTGCAGGTTTGTGTAAAAATAGACAAAGAAAGCCCAAGGATTATTGAAAGGAAGATTAACCATGAGTATGCGTGGGATTGATACCCAAGTACGGAAAGACAGAAGAAGAATATTTAAAGAAGTTGCGAATTTAGCATATACATCCGAAAATTTGAAGGATGATATTGAAGCTTTACCTTATAAAATCGTAGATTATGATGAATCGGAATATGAAAGCATTTATCGTGAAAGAGCCATTACCAGAGAAAGAATAAGGCTGGCGATGGGATTATCCCTGCGTCCCGAGAATTTACCGGTGCACTTAACCCAGGGACTGGAAGAGAGTAATATCGATGAGAAATATTATGAACCGCCGCTTATGCAGGTGATTCCTTCCGCATGTAATGCCTGTCCGGAGAATTGCTATGAAGTAACGGACCGTTGTATGGGCTGTGTGGCACACCCTTGCCGTGAAGTATGCCCCAGAGGCGCAATTTCCATGAAAAACGGCAAATCAGTGATTGATCAGGAGAAATGTATCAAATGCGGTAAATGTAAGGCTGTATGCCCTTATGATGCTATTTCCCATCAGGTGCGTCCCTGTCTTGCACACTGCGGTGTAAATGCCATTAAGAGTGACAGCAAAGGAAGAGCGTATATTGATACCGAGCTTTGTGTATCCTGCGGACAATGTATGGTAAGTTGTCCTTTTGGTGCCATTGCGGATAAATCACAGATTTTCCAGTTAATCAGAGCAATTCAGTCAGGACGTAAAATTATAGCCCAGGTTGCACCTGCCTTTGTAGGACAGTTCGGTCCCAAGGTAAGCCCCGATATGATTAAGGAAGCCATCAAAGAACTTGGATTTTTTGATGTATATGAAACTGCCATAGGTGCCGATATGGGTGCTATTGCAGAAGCAGAGCATTATGTGAAGGAAGTAGCAACCGGAGAATTACCCTTCCTTTTAACATCCTGTTGTCCTTCCTGGTCTGTTCTTGCAAAGAAGTTTTTCCCGGAAACCATTGATAAGATTTCCAATGCACTTACGCCTATGGTTGCCACTGCAAGGAAAATTAAAGAAGAACATCCCGATGCAAGTGTGGTATTTATCGGTCCCTGTGCCTCTAAGAAACTGGAAGCTTCCCGTAGAACCATCCGTTCCGATGTGGATTTTGTTATTACCTTTGAGGAACTTGCCGGTATGTTTGAAGCAAAAGGAATCGACCTTGAAAACGTAGAGGCAGGAGAGCCTTTAAATGATGCAACTGCTGCCGGAAGAGGTTATGGTGTAGCCGGTGGTGTCGCAAATGCCATTGAGGAATGTATCCATGAATATTATCCTGATGTGCAGGTAAACATTGAACATGCAGAAAGTCTTACGGAATGTAAGAAGATGCTGATGCTTGCCAAAGCAGGTAAAAAGGATGGCTGCCTCATCGAAGGTATGGCTTGTCCCGGCGGCTGTATTGCCGGTGCAGGTACCAATATTGCAATTCCGCAGGCGATGAAGGAAGTGGCAGGATTTAAAGCAAAAGCCGATGTGAAACTTCCCAATATGTAAGATTTGTAGAATAGAATTAATTTTTTAGATAAAGTGAGGTTATATTATGTCAAAAATAAGAACACGTTTTGCACCAAGTCCCACCGGTAGAATGCACGTGGGAAACTTACGTTCCGCTTTGTATGAGTTTTTAATAGCAAAGCATGATGGCGGAGATTTTATGCTCCGTATCGAAGATACCGACCAGGAACGTTTTGTGGAAGGTGCCATTGATATTATTTACAGAACCATGGAAAAAACAGGACTGATTCATGATGAAGGTCCCGATAAAGACGGCGGCTTTGGCCCTTATGTACAGAGTGAGCGTATGAAAACCGGTATTTATATGGAATACGCAAAGCAGCTGGTTGAAAAGGGAGAAGCTTATTATTGCTTCTGTGATAAAGAGCGTCTTTCCGGTCTGAAATCCGAAGTTGTTGAAGGCAAGGAAATTACCGTATATGACAAGCATTGTCTTTCTTTATCCAAGGAAGAAGTAGAAGCGAATCTGGCGGCAGGTAAGCCCTTTGTTATCCGTCAGAATATTCCCAATGAAGGGAAAACAACCTTCCATGATGAACTTTACGGGGATATTACCGTAGAAAACTCTGAACTGGATGATATGATTTTAATCAAATCCGATGGTTATCCTACTTACAACTTTGCAAACGTAGTTGATGACCATACCATGAATATTACACATGTAGTAAGAGGAAATGAATATCTTTCTTCTTCCCCGAAGTATCAGCGTTTATATGATGCTTTCGGCTGGGAATCACCGGTTTATATCCATTTACCGCTGATTACCGATGAAAATCACAAGAAATTATCAAAGAGAAGCGGACATTCCTCTTTTGAAGATTTATTAGAGCAGGGCTTTTTGACGGAAGCAATTGTGAACTTTATTGCACTTCTCGGATGGAGTCCCGAAGATAATACTGAAATCTTTACATTAGATGAACTGATTGCCAATTTCGATTATAAGAGAATCAGCAAATCCCCTGCAGTGTTTGATTATACCAAGTTAAAATGGATGAACGGTGAATATATGAAGGCCATGGACGATGATAAGTTCTATGAAATGGCATTGCCTTATCTGAAGCAGGCACTTACCAGAGAACTTGACTTAAAGAAAATTGCTACCATGGTGAAATCCAGAATCGAGGTATTCCCTGATATTTGTCAGCTTGTAGACTTCTTAGAAGAGCTTCCTGCTTATGATCCCGTTATGTATGAGCACAAGAAGATGAAAACAACCAAGGAATCTTCACTGGAAGTATTAAAGGAACTTTTACCTAAGTTTGAAGCACAGGAGGATTACTCCAATGATGCGCTTTATCAGGTGCTTGTTTCCTATGTAGAAGAAAAAGGCTGTAAAAACGGTTACGCTATGTGGCCTGTACGTACAGCGGTATCCGGTAAGCAGATGACACCTGCCGGTGCTACGGAGATTATGGAGCTTCTTGGAAAGGAAGAATCCATTTACCGAATCAAAAAAGGAATCGAACTTCTTGAAAATGCCTAAAGAGAGTTTGAACCAACAAAAAGCAATCAAATACGGAATGGGACCTGTCGCAATACTGGCAGGTCCCGGTTCCGGAAAAACATTCACCGTTATTTCACGTATTTCTTATCTGATCTCTGAACTGAAAATTCCACCGAATCAAATTTTATGTATTACATTTACCAAAGCTGCTGCAGATGAAATGGAGAAGCGTTTTTTGTCTGCACAAAATGCGGAAGATAAGGAAGAATCTTCGAAAGAAGTTCTCTTTGGAACCGTACATAGCATCTGCTATCACATCCTGAAAGAATCCGGTCGATTTAAGGACTATCGTCTGATTTCTGAAAGTCAAAAAATCCAAATTTTAAAGCATATTTTGCAAAGTGAACTGAAAGGGAAAGAAATCGGAAATGATTTCATTTTTGACGTGCTTTCCTATATCAGCAGGCGTAAAAACAAGTTAAAGGCTGTTTTTGATGAAAGACTGAATAAGGAGCAGTGTGAGCAAATTTTCCTTCGTTACGGAAAAATGCTGTCTGAAAGAAAAAGCATTGATTTTGATGACATGGTAGGAAATACCTTTTTGCTCTTAAAGGATAATCCGATGGAAAGGGAAAAGTGGCAAAAACGATTTTCCTATATTTTAGTGGATGAATTTCAGGACCTAAACAAACTCCAGTATGAGGTGATTTGCACTTTAGCACAGGCGCACAAAAATATATTAGTAGTAGGGGATGATGACCAGTCTATTTACGGCTTCCGGGGAGCTGAACCGAATCTGTTTCAAACTTTCTTTGAAGATTATCCGGATGCAGGGAAACTTTTTTTGACGGAAAATTACAGAAGCGGAGAAAAGATTGTTTCGCTGGCGGATAATATGATCAAGGATAATCAAAACAGAATTGATAAGAAAATATCTGCAGTAAAAAAAGGCGGCATGATCACGGTTTGTTTCAGGGATACAAGAAAAGAGCAGGAATCCGTATTAATAAATCATTTAAGGGGGCTTACAAAGGAGCAGAGGAATCAGTCTGCCGTATTACTGCGTACCAATCGGGAAGTGGTTTTGTATGAGGCACTATTTCGAAAAAATCAAATTCAAACGACCGGATTGAAAATAAAGAAAGAGGATGTCTTTCAGCATTTTATCATGGAGGATTTTTGTGCATATCTTAGGTTTTTAAGGGAAGGCAGAAAACGAAAGGATTTTTTCAAAATTATGAATAAACCGGAAATTTATTTAGAGAGAGAAGCTCTTGGCGAAGCAATTGTTTCAAAGCAGGAAATTTTGAGGTTTTATCAGGGAAATGCTGAGATGCAACAAAGAATCGAGCGATTGTTTTCGGCATTTGATGCTGCAAAAGATTTATCACCCTATTTAGCAATCAAGTATTTCCGCCAGGTCATCGGATATGATAAATATCTCTTACACATGGGAAGTAGAGATGAATTTAATCAA
This sequence comes from Lachnospiraceae bacterium, assembly GCA_017561085.1. GTDB lineage: Bacteria > Bacillota > Clostridia > Lachnospirales > Lachnospiraceae > Suilimivivens. Next base: position 8,442 of record JAFZDQ010000107.1, on the reverse strand, counting down.
AATAATGAAATTGCAAACCGTCTTACGGAACATTTCCGCTTAATGAAGCCAAAAGAAACCGTTGCTGAATTTACGGCCGGAATAGAGAAGAGTGAGAAAGATAGAAATATTGAAAACGCGGAAGGATTGAAGGTTATGACCATGCATGGGGCGAAGGGACTTGAGTTTGACAGGGTGTTTCTTCCTGATTTAAATGAGGGGATTCTTCCTGCGAAAAACTGTAAAGAAAAAGGGCAATTAGAAGAAGAAAGAAGGCTCCTGTATGTTGCCATAACAAGAGCCAAAGAATCGTTATATTTGTACTATACAGCGGAGCGGAAGCGAAAGCCCTGCCGGTTTTTAAAGAAAGTACTTACTGCACATCAATAATTTCATCAAATTCTGCATTATCTAAAATTTCATCAAATGCATCTTCTACAATTTCATATTCCTCATCATCCTCAATATAGCGGAGTTTGGGTTCTTCGTTGGGGTCGTTTTCATTTTCACTGTAGCCGTAGAACCAGTAGGTACCATCTCCCTGTCCATCTTCATCAAGTGGCATCAGAGCAATATAATCCTTGTCTTTTACGGAAAAAATAGAAGCAATTGCGCAGGTTACGCTGCCACAATCCAGCTCCAGGGTAACAGTCATTTCTTCAGTAGCATCTTCCATGGTTTCAAAAGTATTTACGGTATCTTTTTTCATAATAACTCCTTATTGTATGTACTTCTTGTTTCCTGTTTCTTATTTTACTAAGAGATAGGATATTTATCAATATTTTTCACACAATTTTCTATAATTGTGTTATGATAATAGTAATATGTTTATTGCAAATAATTAAAATAAATGTTTTACAGGAGGCCCGTAAATATGAGTTATCAGATTACTTATTACAAACCCGAAAGGCAAGGTGTTTTTTTCGATGGTGAAAAATGTATGCTTGCGGTAGAGTTTTGTACGAAACAATATGAAACTTGCGGGCTGCTTTTTTGGGATGCAAAAGGTCAGGTATATCGTAAGCCTGCTTCAGCAGAAGGGAAGCAGGGAACCCTGTTTGGTTTTGTAATCGAAGGCGAAGAACTTGAAAACTGTACCTATCAGTTTTATCAGGAGGATGAGGTGTTTCCGGATCCTTATGCGAGAGGCTATGTAGGCCTTGAAAAATGGGGAGATGCCTCCGTTTTAAAGGAGAATATAAAGAGCAGACCTGTGAAGGATACCTTTGACTGGGGGGATGACAGACTACCGGCAACGCCTTATCATGAGTCTTTGGTTTATGGACTGAATGTACGCGCCTTTACCATGGATAAATCGTCCGGTGTGAAAGAGAAAGGAACCTTTGAAGGCATCGTTGAAAAAAGTGATTATTTAAAAAGCATCGGTGTTACCTGTGTAGAACTAATGCCTTGTTATGAATATGAAGAATGCATGAGAGATCCCGCCTTTCAGAAGGCGAAACCAAATGCGGCTGAAACGGTTGGTGTAGAGAAAGAACAGGTGCGTGTCAACTGCTGGGGATTCCAGGAAGGCTATTATTTTGCACCCAAGGCATCCTATGCGGCGCAGCGTCCGGAAGTATCCTTTAAAAAGATGGTGAAAGCACTGCATGAAAAGGGCATTGAAGTGATGATGCAGTTCTATTTCCCGGCGGATATGAATCGGAGTATGATTGTTGAGATTCTGCGGTTTTGGGCAATTACCTATCATATTGACGGAGTACGTTTAATCGGTCAGGATCTGCCTCTTAAGATGATTGTGCAGGACCCGGTATTGAAGGAATTAAAAATCCGTTGCAGTACCGATTTGGCCGAAGAATTATATTCTTATATGATTCCCGGAAGTAAGAATCTTTTGCTTGAAAATATTGGATTTAAAAATGACTTAAAGCGGTTCTTAAAAGGCGAGGAAAACTTAACGAACCTTTTTGTACAATACCATCGGGCAAATCCGAAGATAAACGGTGTACTAAATGCACTTACGGATTATGAAGGTTTTTCCCTTTATGATTTGTATACCTATGAACATAAGCATAATGAATCAAACGGGGAAGAAAACCGGGACGGAAACGATTTTAATTTTTCCTGGAATTGCGGCATTGAAGGGGAAACCCGTAAAAAATCCATTTTGGCACTTCGTATGAAACAGATGAAGAATGCACTTGCACTTCTTATGTTAAGCCAGGGTGTTCCGTACCTGTTTTCCGGTGATGAATTCGGTAATACCAGGTTTGGTAACAATAATCCCTATTGCCAGGATAATGAAATCGGACATGTGAAATGGACGAAAGCGGCCCGGAATAAAGAATTGCTGAGCTTTTATAAAGAGCTCCTTGCTTTACGGAAGTCTTATTCTGTTTTGCATGGGGAAAAGGAGCTGAAAATGGCGGATGTTTTAGGCTGCGGCTACCCTGATATCTCTTATCACGGCAAAGAAGCCTGGAGACCTGATTTAACCTATGTCAGCAGAGCTGTAGGAATCATGCTTTGCGGCAAATATGCCAAATCCGCTGAAGAAGACTTTTTATATCTGGCAGTCAATATGCACTTTAAAGAACAGGAATTCGCATTCCCCAAATTACCGAAGGGATATGTATGGGAAACTGTATTTGATACAGCTCTTTTACCGAAAGCACAAAAAGAGTTTGGAGCTGACGTGATAACGGCCGAAGAAAGAAGTGTTTCTTTGTACCGGTCAGTAAAGAAAGCAGGATGCTGATATGAAAGCGTGGCAACATTTTAAAACCATAACAAAGCATAAATGGAAAGTCATGGAGGGCTGTTTTAAGATCGGACTGTATAAACAGGGCCTTTTACATGATTTATCAAAATATTCCCCGTCAGAATTTCTGGTAGGAGCGAAATATTATCAGGGAAACAGAAGTCCGAACAATGCGGAGCGGGAAGCTATCGGGTATTCTTCCGCCTGGCTGCATCATAAGGGCAGAAATAAGCATCATTATGAATATTGGATTGATTACAGTACCAAAGATATCGCCGGTGTTATGGCGCCTGCAAAGATGCCGGTAAAGTATGTGGCGGAGATGTTTATGGACAGAGTAGCGGCCTGCAAGATTTATAACGGCAAGGCATATACCACCGCTGACCCCTTAAAGTATTATGAATCCGGCAAGGAAAAAGCACCCATACATCCCGAAACAAAGGAACTTTTAGAGTCTCTCCTTTTGATGCTGGCAAAGGATGGGGAAGAGGTTACCTATTCCTACATTAAAAAGGAACTGCTTAAGAAGTAAAGTGTCAAACGTACAATCACTGCATATGATAAAGCATAAACATAAGGAGTGATTGTGTATGAATTGTTGGATTTTATTAATTTTACTTTTCTGTAACGGAAATACCGGCAGAGATAATTGCAGACCTCAGTCTTGCATACAACCCAGAAGTAACGATACCTGCAGACCGGTTTGCCCGGTAGAAAGAGCTGCATCGGAACGTGATTGCGATTGTGATTGCAATACAAACCGATGTGAACCCCGCTTTGAAGCAAGGCCATTTATAAACTATACCGGCAACTGCGGCTGTGAAGAAGAAAGAAATACGGACTGCGGCTGTAGATAAAGACTGTTTCTTTTTTGCTAAAAACAAAAATTAATATTCAAATTGGGAATGTCATGTTATAATAGCCTATGCATGGCATTCTTTTTGGGAAAAAGAAGGACAAGTTTTTAAATGTGAGAGGAAAACGCAAATGAAGAATTTATTACAACAGATTATCAAATTCGGAATTGTTGGATTTTTTTGTTTTTTGATTGATTACGGTCTTACGGTAGGACTTGCAAATATTTTCGGTGTCCATTATTTGCTTTCAAAGTTTATCGGATTTGTGGTTTCTGCCATTGTGAATTATATATTAAGTATTAAATATGTATTCAAACAGAAGAAAGAGATGGATAAGAAAAAGGAATTTGTTATTTTTATCATTCTTTCTGCGATTGGCTTATTATTAAATGAAATTATTCTGTTTATCTGCATCGACGGAATCTACGATAACAGTGCCATGATTCAGGGATATATCTCCAGAGAAACCATGCTTTCCTTAAGTGCTCTTTTAGCAACCGGTATTGTTATGGTATACAATTTCATTTCAAGAAAATTATTCTTAGAGAGAAAATAGCATGGACAAAGAGCGCTTTTTACAACTGAAAGACGCCTATTTGAAAAGTGACCGCAATAAAGCCGGTATCGGAACCTTAAAGGAAAAGACAGTGCATGCCATATTAAAGGATTATTATGCACCGGATAAAGATATGCAGGAGGTTCCCATTAACGGTTATGTGGCGGATATTTATACCGGAGAGGAAATCATTGAAATCCAAACGGCGAATTTCAATAAAATGCGCCAGAAACTGGATTCTTTTTTGCCGGAATATCCGGTTACGCTAGTGTATCCGATTCCCCATGTGAAATGGCTTTCCTGGATGGATGAGGAAACAGGCGAATGTTCCCCCTTAAGGAAAAGTCCCAAAAAGGGGAATGTTTATCATGCTTTTTATGAATTATATAAGATCAAACAATATTTAAATCATCCCAATTTAAGACTTTGTTTTCCATTGCTTGATATAGAGGAATACAGGCTTTTAAACGGATGGAGTAAGGATAAAAAGAAAGGCAGTGAACGGTTTGACCGGATACCTGTGGCCTTAGTGGATGAAGTTTGTATCTGCCGCATTGAAGATTATATGCAGCTGATTCCTTATGAGTTAGAAGAACCCTTTACGGTATCGGAATTTGCAAAGGCTGCGAAAATCAGGAAGGATGAGGCACAGACAGTGGTACATATTCTGCATTACCTTAAATTGATTGAAAGATGCGGCAAAAAGGGCCGCTCTTATGCATATATAGTGAAGGAAATATAGTATGAGTAAAGAATTAACACAAATTACCAATAAATTCGAAGGAGAGAAAGAAACCCAAAGACAGCTCCTTTATATTGAAAAAGCAAAGGAATATGTGATAGGTCTTCAGAAGGAACTTGGCCATAAGCCTACCTGCTGCGTGACTACCTTCGGATGTCAGATGAATGCCCGTGATTCCGAAAAATTAGCGGGTATTTTGGAACTGGCAGGGTATGAACTGGTAGAAGAGGAAGATGCGGATTTTGTTATTTACAATACCTGTACCGTCCGAGATAATGCAAACCAGCGTGTTTACGGAAGACTTGGTCACTTAAACTCTCTGAAAAAGAAAAATCCCCATAAAAAAATTGCATTATGCGGTTGTATGATGCAGGAACCTTCTGTCATTGAAAAAATCAAAAAGAGTTACCGTTTTGTGGACCTTATTTTCGGAACCCATAATATTTATAAGTTTGCAGAACTTTTGGTTGCCATGTTTGAAGCAGACGGTATGGTGATTGATATCTGGGAAGGGACAGACCAAATCGTAGAGGATTTACCGGTTGAACGGAAATATCCGTTTAAATCAGGGATCAATATTATGTTCGGTTGTAATAACTTTTGCAGCTATTGTATTGTTCCTTATGTGCGCGGCAGGGAAAGAAGCCGTAGCCCTAAGGATATTATCCGTGAAATTGAAGCATTGGTTGCAGACGGCGTTGTAGAAATTATGCTGCTTGGTCAGAATGTAAACTCTTATGGTAAAAATCTGGAAGAGCCCATGACCTTTGCCGAACTGCTTATGGAAATCGAAAAGATTGAAGGCCTTGAGAGAATCCGTTTTATGACTTCTCATCCCAAGGATTTATCCGATGAGCTGATTTTGGTGATGAAAAATTCCAAAAAGATTTGCCGACATTTACATCTGCCGCTGCAGTCAGGTTCTACCAGGATTTTGAAGGAAATGAACCGTCGTTATACCAAAGAGCAGTATCTTGCCCTGGCTGAAAAAATCAGAAGAGAAATTCCTGACATTGCCATTACGACGGATATCATTGTAGGATTTCCGGGAGAAACACCGGAGGATGTGGATGAAACCATAGATGTAATTAACAAGGTAAAATATGACAATGCGTTTACTTTTATTTATTCGAAACGTACCGGTACGCCTGCTGCCGCTATGGAAAATCAGGTGCCGGAAGAAGTGGTAAAGGAAGGCTTTGACAGAGTACTTAAGGTGGTACAGGAAACCGCCAGAGAGAGAGTTTCCCTAATGGAAGGCATGACTTTGGACGCCTTGGTTGAAGAATTAAATGAACAGGACCCGACACTGGTAACGGCGCGTCTTTCCAACAATACGATTGTCCATTTTAAGGGTGATGCTTCCCTGATCGGAAAGATTGTTCCGGTGTATTTGAAGGAATGCCATGGTTTTTATTATCTGGGAGAGATGTTGACAGAGGGATAAGTCCTATACTATAATTAAGCAAGAAATAAAGAGAGAGGTGAAAAGATGAGAAGATAATTTACTTTTGAAAACATGAAACGACTGTATGATATTTTTCTATAAAAACGGATAAGTATATTTACTTGTTAAACTGATATAGGAAAGTATTTGTTTTTTGTGTTGCCAAAAGTGGATTATGTTCTCATAACCTCTCTTTTTTGGTGGAAAAATTTAATTTGACTAATATAAATGAGGTTATTTTACGGGCATAGGAATCTTTTTGGTGACGAACTGACGGAGGGATTTAAATGGCACAAATAAACGTAAATAACCTCACTTTTTATTATGAGGGTAGTTTTGATAACATATTTGAGAATGTTTCTTTTTCCATAGACACGGATTGGAAATTAGGGTTTGTGGGAAGGAACGGAAAAGGCAAGACCACTTTTTTGAATTTGCTTATGGGTAAATATGAGTACAAAGGAAGTATTACTGCAAGTACCACCTTTGATTATTTTCCCTACCGATTGAAAGAAGATGATTTGAAGAAACCGGCGGCTGAATTTTTGGAAGAATTAAAGCCCGGCGTAGAAACTTGGCGTGTGATTTGCGAACTGGATAAAATGAACGTGGATGCACAGGTGCTGTACAGACCGTTTTCAACCCTTAGTTTTGGGGAAAGAACCAAAGTTCTTTTAGCCGTGCTTTTTTCCGGTGAGAATGAATTTTTACTCATTGATGAACCCACCAATCATTTGGATTATGCTTCCAGAGAAATCGTTAAAGCATATCTGAGAGAGAAAAAAGGTTTTATATTGGTTTCTCACGACAGGGACTTTTTGGATGCGTGTATTGACCATGTGCTTGTCCTTAACCGCAGTTCCATAGAAGTGTGCAATGGTAATTTCACATCCTGGTGGGAAAATAAGGAAAAAAGTGACCACTTTGCCAGGATGGAAAATGAAAAGCATACCAAAGAGATTACGAAACTGGAAGCTGCGGCAGATAGAGCAAGGCGATGGGCTGAAAAAGGAGAAAATTCTAAAATCGGTTATGACCCGGTAAAGTTTCCTGATCGTGCAGCGAACTACAGAGCTTATGTCGGTGCGAAAACGAAAAAGATGCAAAGCCGGGTGAAACAGATGGAATTCCGGATTGAAAATGAAATCCGTGAAAAAGAAGGACTTTTAAAAGATATCGAAGAACCGGTCGACTTAAAGATTATGCCGCTGAAGCATCATAAAGAGGTACTGGCCTTCGCTTATGATTATTCTTTGAGGTATCGGGATGCTGATGAAGAGCTTTTTCGGGATTTGCGGTTTGAAATAAAACAGGGGCAGCGGATTTTTCTTTCCGGTGAAAACGGGTGCGGAAAATCTACATTAATTAAAATGATTTTGCAAAAGGCATCCTTTCATGGTGGGGATGATGAACTTTCCGTTATAGAAACAGGTTCTCTTTCCGTGGCATCCGGACTTGTCATATCCTATATTAACCAGGATACTTCGTATCTGAAGGGGAGTATTCAAGAATTTTGTGAAAAACAGGGACTGAGCCTTAGTTTGTTTTGCGCAATCTTAAGACAGCTTGATATGGAGAGAGTACAATTTGTAAAGAAAATGGAAGATTTTTCGGAAGGACAAAAGAAAAAAGTGTTGATTGCGGCCAGTCTTTTGACGCCGGCTCATTTGTACATTTGGGACGAACCGCTCAATTATATTGATGTGTTTTCCAGAATGCAAATTGAAAAACTGATCAATAGCTTTAAACCAACCATGTTGATTGTAGATCATGATGTACGCTTTCAGGAAAAGATAGCAACAGAAGTAATTACCATAAGTAAAAAGCAAGGTTGATCAAATGAAATCAGAAACAAATGAAACGGAAAGGAGTAAAAGACTTATGAAACATATTTTTGTAGAAGGGTTACAGGGAATGGGCAAAAGTACGCTGGTGCAGCGCTTGTCTGAAAAATATACCGGACATCATGTTTATCGGGAAGGCGATTATTGTCCCGTTGAACTTGCCTGGTGCTCTTACCTGTCAAAAGAGCAGTACAAACATATATTGGATAAATTTAGCGAGATGAAAGAAGAAATAGAAAAATGGACCGTTATGGAGGAGGATAAATTTATCGTAATGTATACCAGAATCATTACG
>JAFZDQ010000106.1 GCA_017561085.1 Lachnospiraceae bacterium | reverse complement strand
GTTTTCTCATACTACCACACCATTTTGTAAACTGTTTCCCTGCTCGGTATTGGTACCTTCTGCCGCCTGATACTGCCTGGACATTTCCAGTAAATCCGCAGCATGTTCCTGAATCATCCGATACAATTTATCCATATCCGGTGATAACAAATCAAAACGCTTTCCATACACGGCTGCAGCTTCACCAAGCCAGTAAGTTCCCAAACTTTTTACAAGTGACAGCATCTCTCCCGTCAGGGTTTTCATTTTGCCTGCTGCCGCATCAAATTCTCCCGATACCTGCATTAATTTTTCAGGTGTTACTTTCAAAATACCTTCCATCTTATTTCCTCCTAAAAGCTTCTGTTTTGTTTCTTTAATAACTTCTTTTGGATGCAATCTGCGCATTTTTCAGTTCTGCCTGCTCATAGCGTTCGCCGATTTCCTGTAAAATCCTGGCGTATTGCGCAATTAATTTTGCAAATACCTCAACCTGCTCCCTATCCCGTATGTAAGCACGGTGAAAAGCCTCCTTTGCTTTTCCTTCCCACATGGTACAAAGCGCCTGTTCCCTTTGATCCAATTCTGCAGACATATTTTGGAACCTGCTAATCAAATTCTGTAATTCCTGCGCTGTGTTTTTTAATCTTGCTGATGTTACCTGAATCATTGTCATTTTTTTCTCTCCTTTCTTAAAAACCACTGTAATTTCTGTTGACAGCCCTCACTTCATTTCTCTTTTCCGCCTCATAAATCCGGTTTGCCTTTTGCGAAATATCTGCAGATAATAACTTGAGCAGGCGGACGGATTCCTCCAGCCGGCCCAATTGCTTCGCCCATAGGGTTCTAAACACGCTCGCCCCTTCCCCTTCCCAAACAGACTCTGTATCAGCCGCTATCCAACGTCCATACTCCTCCAAAATCCTTTGCAGGTCCGTAGCCACCTCATCTGTCTGTTCTCCGATTTGCTTCATCTTTTGAAAATGTACTTCAAGTTCCGCCAAAAACATTTTTGTTTGCCCCTTCCGTCTGTTGATAAACTCCGGCCATCTGAATCAGCACTTCAGAAAGTTGACGCATTTCACTCCCTTTTCCTTTACATACATCAATTCCCCTTTCAACCTCCTTCCGGAAGCTGTCTCCGGCCTCTCCCTGTAATACGGACCGGGTTGCCGCTAAACTCTGCTCCAGCTTTGCCAAAGACGCATCCATACGTCCAAAAACTTCCTGCCAGTTATTGGCGGTATCAATCAGTTTTTGTGCCTCTACCTGCAGTGTTATCCCTTCTGCCATAAATACCTCTCCTTTTCCTGCCACAAGCTTTGTACTTCTATCTCCGCTTCTTCCAATGATTCTTCTATCATCACCAAATAGGAAACGTTATTGCACAAGGCTCTAATTTCCGTCCACAGCTCCTGATACAGCCGCCAAAAAGTAGTTTGAAACTCCTCGGCTGCAGTGCCTGTCCACCGGCCGGCCAATTGTTGCATATCACTTTTGCAAACCAAAATACAATCCATCATTTTACTGATTTCGCCGTTCATTTCTTCCTGCAATCCCTTCAGCCTTCCTGCCTGAATTAAAACCCAACTTTCTTCCATCCATTCTCCTAAATCAATATCAACTTATCCCCGTCACCGATTCCCTGTTCCTTTAAGGACAAGATTTCATCCAATATCTGTTCTTTAAAATAAGCATAAAAGAACAGTTCCTCCCCGCAAATCCGATAGGATGTATTTTTGCCTTTTATCAGCCTTAATACCTCCTCTTTCACTTCCCCTACCGGCAAATCCTCCTGTACCAGAAAATCCGCCACTTCTTCCGTAACAGGTATCATTACATCAATCAATATCATCCGTATGCGCCTCCTTTTTCGCGGGAATCAACAGCTTCTTCGTTTTTCCCGAAGGTCCTTCCTTAAAATATGCCACTCCCGGAGGTTCTCCTTTCGTTTGCATGGAATAGGAAATATCATCAAATGCAAAAAGACGTTGTGCTGCAGTATTTCCTCCCAGATGTAAGGCTCCTCCGGCTCCGGAAAACACCTCATACCAAAAGGTTCCCAAAAGTTCCGACTCCTGTCCCGATCTGTGAATTGCCAACAACAGCAATTCTTTCTTCCTTATTTTTTCTTCCATCCGGCCACTTCCTTCTTTCCCGTTTCGTTTCCGTTTCTCCATCATCCGTACAAATCCCGGCAAATCATATATTGCCAGAAACCGCCTCTTTTCTTTTTCCTCACACCGTTCCGATATCCAAGTATCAAACGCCTCTTCCGTTGTCAGAACATCCGCCGTAAGTTCCCGGTCTTTCCCTGCTTCTGTTCCAAATACGGCGCCGTCAATGCCCCTATCGGTAAGACCTTTTATCAGATTATCCATCACTGCCACTTTTCCGCAGCCTACTTCCCCGGATAAAAGAAACGGGAAATTCTTTGGTATGGAAATCGTTTGTATTTTGGCACAATGCATCTGATAACCAATGGGAAGGAATTCCTCTTCTTTACAAATTCTCATCAGTTCTTCCAATTCCGGCTTATCCGGTAATCTCGGAAATTTTTCCGCTTTATATCTGCTTTGTGTTCCTTCCTCTCTTTTCCGGCAATCTGCTCCATAGCCCTCTATCTTAAGAATCCTCTCATAATCATCCCCACGGGAAATGACAGGTATCTGCAGTTCAAATACTTCTCCGTTTTCTACACAAAGTCCCCGTCCCGCCACGCCGTCTGCCGGCAGTGTCTGTATCCGGTACTGCCGAAGGACCTCCGGGTACCGCATAGGATCACTCATGGTAAGGGACAGCGTTTTTTTCATATTCTCAAATAATTTAGGAGATAGTTCACCGCCCCCTACTGCCAATGCAGTCAGCACCAGGTAAATTCCAAACGCAGCACCTTCCTTGGCTATTTTTTCTATCTTAGCCTGGTAAATATCCTCCGTCATTTCACGGAATGAGCCGTAGTTATCTATCACCAGAAACACCGGCTTTATCTTGTCATTCACCCGTTTTAACAGTTCAGGACCGGAAAGGCACACCAACCGTTCCTTCCGCTTTTTCAGCAGTTCTTCCAAATGATAAAAGAAACACTCCGCATCCTTTTTTTCCTTTACATATCCCATACAATGAGGCATCTGCAAAAATCCGGACAAATTGGTATCACCTGCACTGATTAGTAAAAATCCTGCTTCTTCCGGCCCATGTTTCACACATATCTGCCACAAAAAAGTCTGCAAAAATGTACTCTTCCCGCTTCCTTGCATCCCGCACAAACACAGGTGTCCGTCCGATACCGGCTCATAACAAAGTACCTTCTGCCTCTGTCTTAGCGGGTCATCATAAAGTCCCAGGACATAGCCCTTTCCGTTTTCTGTTTCTGAAGATACCTCCTCCAAAACCAAGGTTTCCGGCAACTCCTCCATCCATAAGTTCTTAGCCCTTTCATATCCTGCTTTGGCTGCCGTTTCCTTCACATATTTCACTACTTCTTCCAACTGCCGGATTTCTGTTTCCTTGTATGGCGATTCTGCCCGCACCCGTTCACCGCATCTTTCCACTAAAACAGCCGTCTCCTTACATGCCACATCCCTATAGGGTGCATTACTGTAGCCGGACTGAAACTGTTCAAAAATTTCATCATTTCCAACCTGCAGATAACAACGCCCGGTCCCCGTTAACGAGGCCGCTTCCGGCCTCTTCAGCATATCCATGCTATCTTGTCTGTCTGCAACCCTAAGACAAAGCCTGAACCTTGTATTACTCCATATTTTGTCATCCACGGTTCCTGCCGGCTTCTGGGTCGCCAAAAGTAAATGTATCCCAAGGCTTCTTCCGATTTGAGAAATACTGATAATCTCCTGCATAAATTCAGGCTCTTCTTTTTTCAGTTCCGCAAATTCATCCACCACCAAAACCAAATGGGGCACCGGCTCCTTTCCCTTATTTTCCCGGAAAAGTCTGCCATAGGCATCGATATGATTCACTCCCTCTTTTTGGAAAAGAACCTGTCTCCTTACCGCTTCACTTTTTAATGACAGCAGGGCTCGCTTGATTCTGCTTCCTGACAAGTTCGAAATAACTCCGGCACAATGCGGCAACTCGCAAACAGCCTGTCCCATGCCGCCGCCTTTATAATCAATAATGAAAAAATTCACTGATTCAGGACTAAAGGACACTGCTAATGATAAAAGGTAGGTCTGTAACAGTTCACTTTTTCCGGCCCCTGTGGTACCCGCAATCAAACCGTGGGGACCATGAAACTTTTCATGAACATCCAGGCAGATTATTCTAGCTTTTTCGCTGATTCCGATTGGCACCCGGATCCGCTTCATTTCCTCCTGTTCCTTCCACCTGCCCAGGCAATGTAATTCACTTACTTTTTCCACTTGGTATAACTGTAAAAAAGTCACTTCCTCAGGAATCGGCAGGGGGCTCCCCTTTTCTTTTTGAATGCTGTAAAGCCGCCGCATGTACCGTTCTGCTTCACCTGTATGAATAAGCTCCGTGCGGATGCTTTGGGGCGTCACATCCTCTTTTCCCACCATACAGATTTTTGCCTCTCCGCCTTGCGAAATAATTAACCGGCCGGCAAAGCCGGGCAACTCCTCTTGTCTGTCTGCAACAAATACGGTATGACAGGGAAGTTCTTTTTGACCCGACATCATTTCCCGAAGCAGTACCTCTCCGCTTAGCAATTGGAAATCCGCAATCACAATCAAATAAAACAGGCCGTCGTAAGTGCCTTTCCGTTCTTTTATCAGCTTGGAAAGATAAGGTATTAAGCTCGCTGCCTCCTTATTATTTCCTGCTGTTAAGCGCCTTCGGGAACTCTCCTGCCAGATTTGCGGAAGCCACTTAATGCAATTGTAAAATTGCATTTGTTTCCTGTCATTTTCATTAAAAAAGTACACCACCTTCAAGCTTTGGTCCCCATAATACGACACTGCCTGTATCACCAATTGCAACGCAAGCCGCATCCCGTCTTCTCCCACAAAACCGCTGCATCCGCCAGCCGTAAGCCGGATGCCCAACGGAACTTCATGAATATACCGGAACCGCTCAACCAGGTCATAAAGCTTCCTTGCCTCTAAAGAAGGTTCCAAAAATCGCTTTTTTCCGGATATTTTACAGGTTATGGGAGATGACATACGCCCGGTTCCGAGTCGGAACTTAACCGACTTTTCTCCTACTCCCTCACCATTCCAAAAGAAAATTCCTTCTCTGACAATCTCTCCCGCATCGGGATAACACTTGAATAAATGTTCCCTGATGCCTTCATGCCGGGTGGTCAGATATTCGGTTACGCGCTGTAAATAAGTCAGATATTCCTGCTTCGTTTTGGCTTCCAGTTTTTTTTGCAGTTTCCTTTGATAGCCGCGGTTTGCGAGACTGAAAAAAACAGAAAAACAAGCAGAAGT